>JAGLDQ010000140.1 GCA_023145535.1 Cocleimonas sp.
GATGAACAATTACAGCATGATGATATTGCCTTTTTACAATATACAGGTGGAACAACAGGCGTTGCTAAAGGCGCAATACTGACGCATAAAAATATGTTAGCCAATCTACTGCAAGCAGAAGCATGGGCGAGTGCCGATTTAATCGGAGGCAAGGAGATAATGGTGACCGCATTGCCGCTTTATCATATCTTCTCTTTGACTGCGAATGCGCTATTTTCATTAAAGTTGGGGGCTAAAAGTGTCTTAATTACCAATCCGCGTGATTATAAAGGTTTTATTAAAACGCTAAGCAAAGAAAAATTCTCCTATATGACTGGGGTGAATACCTTATTTAACAAGCTGCTCAATACGTCAGGCTTTAGTGATCTTGATTTCAGTCATTTAAAAGTAACATTGGCGGGCGGGATGGCAGTGCAACAATCAGTTGCGGCCGAATGGAAAAAAGTAACCGATGTTCCCTTGATCGAAGCCTATGGTTTAACCGAAACATCACCCGCCGTGTGTGTGAACCCCCTGACGATTAGTGAATATACTGGCATGATTGGGTTACCACTACCCTCCACAGAAGTTTCAATTAGGGATGATGATGCGAATGAAGTTGAACTAGGCGAACGTGGCGAGCTATGGGTGCGTGGTCCGCAAGTGATGCGCGGTTATTGGAATCGCCCCGAAGAAACAGCGGACATTTTAGGGAGCGATGGCTGGTTGCGAACAGGTGATGTCGCGATTATGGATGAAAAAGGCTTTTGTAACATTGTCGATCGGATAAAAGACATGATTATCGTGTCAGGATTTAATGTCTATCCAAATGAAATTGAAGATATAGTCGCCTGCTTAGATAAGGTTTTGGAAGTTGGAGCGATAGGTATCCCCGCCGATGCCACGGGCGAAGAAGTGAAGGTATTTATCGTTAAAAAGGATGACTCCCTGAGTGAAGAAGAAGTAATGGCTTATTGTAAAGATAATTTAACGGCCTATAAGTGTCCTCGACAGGTTGTGTTTGTGGATGAATTGCCTAAGACTAATATTGGTAAGGTGTTAAGGCGAGAGTTGCGGGAGTTGTAAATACAATGAATTTCCAATGTCACGGCACATTATCTGCTTGTTGCTAACGTAAGCTCTATCTGTTTATGAGGCTTCAGCCATCTAAATTGATATTTTTTGAAGCCTATTTAGTTAGCTTTTTGTATTAGGAGTTTTAGATGGAGAGTCCAAACCATAAAGAAAATAAAAGTATACTATTTTATATTCATGACCCTATGTGCAGTTGGTGCTGGGGATTCCGTAAAACATGGCTTGAGATTCAGCAGAAATTAGTAGGTAAAATTCCTGTGGCTTATTTAGCAGGAGGCTTAGCGTCTGATAGTGATGAGCCTATGTCTGAGTCTATGCAGTTAGAAATTCAAGGTTATTGGCATAAAGTTCAACAGCATATACCCGTTACAGCATTTAATTTTGAGTTTTGGACTAATAATCAAGCACGACGCTCAACGTATATCGCTTGTCGAGCGACTATTGCAGCACGGCGACAGAATGCTGAGAAAGAGATGCTTTATGCGATTCAACAGGCTTACTATTTGAAGGCTAAAAATCCTTCAGATAGTCATGTGTTGATTGATTTAGCGGTTGAGCTTGGTTTGGATGTTGAGTTGTTTACGGAGCGTCTTAATCATCCTGAAACGCAACAACGTTTATTGGCGGAGATATGTTATGGCCAGCACCTTGGAGCGCAGGGCTTTCCTAGTTTGGTTTTTCAGCATGATAAGACCAATCACTTTATCGCTATTGATTACAACAATGCGGATGTTTCTTTACAAGCGATTGCTCAGTATTCGGGGCTGAGATTGTAACGTCTGCTCCTAAATGATGGGTAAATTTAAATTAATGACTCGTATGCGTGAAAATTTTATCCCAATTATTGGGTGCTATTAAATCCATTTGTTGCATACGCTGTAGATAAACTTGGTGCAAAGGGTCTTGATACTGCTCTGATAACAGCATGAATTTTTTATGTGCTAGTTGCCAGTCACCCTCAAAATAAGGGGTTAGCGCATGGGTATGTGCTTTTATTGCATCCTTTTGTTTGGATGTTAGGTTTTTTTTAAGACAAATAGGTTCATATATTTGTATCGCTTTTTGTCGACCTTTAACACGTACATAATCAATTAAGCGAAAGCTGATGGATGGGGATTGCTGCATGGTCTCTTCACTAACTAAAATCAAAACTTTGTATTGTTTAGTCAAGTTTTCTAGTCGTGATCCGAGGTTGACAGCATCCCCTAACACAGTATAAGCGCGTCGATAAATGGAGCCCATGTCGCCGACATTCATTTCACCTGTATGTATACCTATACCTGCTTTTACAGTTTGCGTTATTCCCAATATTTGAAATTCTTTTTGCATAATAGCTGTTTTACTACGCATTTTCAGTGCCGCTAAGACTGCATTTTCTGCATGGTTTGGATTGTTTAATGGAGCGCCCCAAAATGCCATGACCAAATCGCCCATGTATTTGTCAATAGTCCCTTGTTGATTAAAAATAATTTCGGTAATGGGGGTTAGGTAGTGATTAAGAAACTGTTTTAACTGCTGTGTTGTTAAGCCTTCGGAAATGGCGGTGAAATTACGAATATCGGAGAATAAAACGCTCATTTCACGTCGTTCGCCATCCATATTGAACGCTTGTTTACTATTCAACAGGCGTTCAATATGCTCTTCAGGCACGTATTGACCAAACATATCATGAATGCGTTGGCGTTGACGGTGTTCACGAATGAGTCGATGCAGAATAAAAACAGTGCTAGTGAGCAGAATTAATAGCGCAGGCAGGATAATATCAAGATGAATACGCGCCGTAATCCACAGCCAGAGGTTAAAGCTAATCACAAGCGTGAATAAGCTAAAGCCAAGAATAATTAAGTTTAGGGGGCGCAATAGAGGGAAGAGCAGTATCATAATAAGGCTGAGCACACAAAGTAGTGTAATTATCGCGCCATCTGTCCATTCAGGCGAGTAGGGGATAAGGTCAGGATTTAGCAAGGCGTGAATCAGTGTGGCTTGAATTTCTACACCAGGATAACTGGCTTGTAGGGGAGTGGTTTTTAGATCCGATAATGCTTGTGCAGAAGTGCCGATTATGACGATACTATTGGTTAAATCAGGTATTTTTTTATGATGCAGTACATCCGTTGCAGAGATATAGGTAAAGGTTTTAGCTTTGCCAAGATAAGGAATTAAAATGCGCCCATTAACGTCGGTGCGTATTCTCTGTCCTGCAATAACCACATGGGTAATAGTTTGTACCTTTGCAATGGGTTTCGTTTGTAAAATAACGGCTTCTTTATCGGCGCCTAAATAAAGTTTAGCCGCCTCTACAGCAAGTGATGT
>JAGLDQ010000141.1 GCA_023145535.1 Cocleimonas sp.
GAAGCGGTTTCACCAGATGAAGGCTGTACGAATGTCTTTGAAACGAAGATTGAAGCGGGAATGATTTTTATTAAATCGAAATAAATTGGCTCAATTATACAGATTCGGTTAGGTTTTCTTCTTGTAAAATCTAACCTGATAAAAATACCATTATTCTCTTTCTGCTTTTTTCAACAAAAATTCAAGCAATAGCCTCACCCGCGCCGGCATTAGATCTTTCTCTGGATAAACCAAATAAAATACCGCTTCTGGGCCATGCCAGTGTGGAAGTACTTGTTGTAATTCTCCTTGTTCTAATAAATCCTGACAAACAAAAACAGGAATTAATGCAATTCCTCCGCCTGATTGTGTCACTTGCAAAATGGTTGCCATATCATCACAACGAAAAACAGGTTTAAAGCTGATCCGTTGCGTTTGCTCCTCTTTTTTAATGAACCAAAGATCCCGACCTGAAGACTGTTCACCAAAGCTAATGCAATCAAATTGTTTCAACTCATGAGGGGAGGCGGGTTGTCCGTGTAATGCTAAATAGTGTTTAGAGGCGACTAAAATACGCTGGGTATTGGATAGTCTTCTTGAAATCAGACTAGAGCTGGTCATCGGCCCGACGCGCAATGCCAGATCATATCCTTGATCCAATAGATGCACGACGGTATCGCTTAAATCCAACTCTACACGGATATGGGGATGCAATGCCAGAAACTCCGCCAACCAAGCCCCTAAGAACGTAGCCCCTGGCATTCGAGGTGCGGCCATTTTTATTACCCCGCCTTCTCGCTGCATTCCCTCGGCTAAACGATTTTGTGCCTTTTCTACCTGTTTGGCAAGATGATGTGCTTCAGGATAAAACAAATGCCCAGCATCGGTTAGTTCAAAGCTACGACCACGACGCATCAATAAACGAGCACCAAAATCATTTTCCAATTGACTCAATCGACGGCTTAATGTTGATTTGGGCACGCCTAGTTTTCGACTAGCGGCGATCAATCCACCAGCATCCACAATTTGACAAAAAAGCACCCAGTCATTTAAGTTCATTTCCTTTACACTCAGTCTGTTCTATATTTGGAATACTATGTTCCATAAACAGATGACTATCCAGCGATTTAATTAGCCTATACTGGTTTAAATCAATGCAGACATAAGGGAACAACAATGACAAACATAAAAATACTCTGGGGAATCATCATCCTACTTTTAGTGCTATCAGGCTTTTTAATTAATAAATTTGTCAGTGGAGAGGTTACTCCATCAGAGGATGGCCGAACCAATGTTGTGATGACAAAAGATGAACGTAATTTGATTTTGGATGAAATGCGCGCTTTTCTTGTCAGCGTACAAGCTGTCAGTCAAGCAATTACAGAGAATGATCTGGACAAAGTTGCAGACCTAGCGCATAAAGCAGGGATGGCGGCAGAAGAAGGCACGCCTGGCGCTTTATTACAAAAAATTCCATTAGGAATGAAAAAGCTCGGTTTTGGAACACGGGATAAATTTGATGAAATTTCAGCAACCGCAAAAACAACAAAAGATCCTTTAGTGTTACGTAAACAGCTTGATGCGCTAATGCAAAATTGTATTGCCTGTCATGCCATTTATCGTTTACCTGAACCGCATTAATGTGAGCCAGTAACTTATATTTGAATGATTTTTAACCCGCGAAGGAAAATACTATGAACAAAATCAATACGCTTGTCATCTCGACCCTATTTATTTCTTTTTTAGGCATGACAAGTATCGCTAGTGCTAATGATCCTGTGACGACGAAGGAAAAAGGCCGTGAAGCCATTATCCTGACAGAAAAAGAACGCCACGCTGTTTTAACAGAAATGCGTGGATTTTTAGAGTCAGTTCAAACCATTGTTGTCGGGTTGAGCAAAAATGATTGGGAAAGTACCTCAAAAGCCGCTAGAAAATCAGGGATGGTTGAGCAAACAGGCATGCCTAAATCGTTAGGCAAAAAACTGCCTAAAGCATTCAAAATACTGGGTCAAAAAACCCATAAAGCATTTGATCAGTTAGCTTTAGATATCAAGGATATGGAAGATAAACAGCAAGCCTTGGAACAACTGGGTTCTTTAATGAAAAATTGCGTTTCTTGTCATGCACTCTTTAAGTTTGAGACTGAAAAATAGCGTTGTGATATTTTTTATCGGTAAGATGGGAGAGTCCCAGCTTACTGGGCATTCTTTCAGTAGGATTATCCCATCGATACTTCTTGTTTATTTGCTTGGCATAGCCTTACGGCGTAATGGCAAGTAAGAAATTGTATTTTGTAGTGATTGATTGAGTCTTCATTCAAATCTTAAAATATCCCCAGGCTGACAATCCAACACATCACATATTTTAGTGAGCGTTTGAAACCGTATTCCTTTCACTTTTCCTGATTTAAGTAAGGAAACATTTTGCACGCTAATACCAATATGTTGCGCCAGTTCTTTAGAGCGCATTTTGCGTTTTGCTAGCATCACATCGAGCGTAACAATAATTTGTTTTTCTTGATCTGCCATTATTAAACCAATCTAGATTATTTGACTATTTTCATCGGCAAGTCGTGTTGCTTCAGCTATGACTTTACCGATGAATATCAGCAAGATCCCTACTAATAATATAATCATTCCTTTGCCATCGATTTCAAAAGATATTGAAATCATGCGTTGTGTTACGGGATTGCTATAGGTGAGCGCTAAACCAGTTAATGCCTGCACTACAGGACTGAGAAGTGAAAATATCAGTAGCGATATACCAAAGCGCTTTATTTTATTGCTAAAGCTATCGGCAAACCATATACCGTTAGCAAAATCTTGAAAAATACTGGCAACAGTGAAGAAGCCATAACTTAAAACTGAAACTTGCAAACTACTAATTAGCCATCCTAAGAAACGATTGCTAGGGGTTAGCGTGTAATGTGATGCGTCAATCCCTGAGTACATGATGGCAACAGAGTGTGCAAGATCAGGCATGAACCAGAACAGGGTATTGACGAATATCAGGGCAACCCCTAATAGTTTAGTAATAGGGGACATCCATAGGCTAATGGGTGATTTATATAACATCATAATTTATCCTAAATAATAACTTTACATTGAAATATTATCGTAATACGATAATTAAATCAAATTATTCAGGAATTTTCTTATGAAAAAACAACGACTATTAAGTATATTATTATTGATACTTTTCATTTCTGCTTGTACTTCTATTCCTCTGAAAACAATGTATTACCTTGCTACAACAGATTTAATGGTAGTTAATCCTGCCTATTTAAGCGCTGCAACGCGTGTACCGAATGGATTGCAGGAAGGTAAAAGAGGAGTGCAAATGACATTTTCATCATGGCTAGGTAAGAAAAAAGACAAAGCGAAGGTGCTGAAAATAAAGCTTGAAAAGGTCATTGATAAAGATGAGCGGTTATCAATTAAAGCATTAGAAAAAGCGAGCTATACTACATTGCTTTATCGATTATCAACAAAAGATATTGGACGGATTAAAGCATTTCGACAGCAACATAAAAAAAGAAAGAAGGTGTATGGCGATAATATGAAGGGATCTTTTTCAGTTAATGCGAGTTATTGTCGCAAGGGTAAACTGAGTGATAAACCAATTTTGGTATCAACATGGGTGAAGGTTGGTAAAGATACGGGGCTATTGCCTTTGATTATTGATTATGATTTGAAAGAAGAGTTTAAAAAGAATGCTAAATCTATAGATATATTACCGCTGTGCGGTCAGTAAATTGATGGGTTTTGTGTCAGTCAGGGTAGCGTGTTGCTATGACCATCCATATTCCGCTTAGGCTGTCTATGGGCGATAGAAGTGTCAACTGATTAGCATATTTTTTACCTTTATTTGTAGATGAAAATTTTATATTAATAAAGACAACAAGATAGATGTGATTAAAATTTCATTGGGTAATATGAAAAATATTGCAGTTCACTACCGCATAAGGCCATATAAAAATATGGCTATTCATGCCATAGATGCATCACAAGATTTGCTTATGATGCAAACTATATGGATAGCTTATCGCTTATGTTTTCTCTTTGACTGCTTGTTCTTCATCCTTGGTAAACAAACTAATAATGACCAATAACCCCGCGCCAACAGCAATCGCAATGTCTGCCACGTTAAACGTAGCAAAATGTCCATTACTCAAAAAGAACACATCCCAATCAATATAAAAATCAATAAAATCAGTAACTTTAGCTTGCAGTACGCGATCAATTAAATTACCAATCGCGCCACCCAGCACGAGGGCGAGTCCAATCGATGTCCATCGCTCATTTTCTTTAAGCTGTTTAAGCCAATAAAGAATATAACCACTCACTGCAAAAGCAAGTACGGCAAAGAAGATTTGTTGCCAGCCACCTTGGTCATTAAGAAAACCAAACGCCGCACCAGTATTATAGGTAAGCGTTAGGTTTAGATGTGGCATCACGGGTAATTTTTCATACAACTCAAAGTTGACATTGACCATCCACTTTGTCAGTTGATCCAGAAAGATTACCACCACCGAAAGCCATACCCATTTAAGCATAATGGCGCTCCTCACCTGAGCCTGCGACATTTTCAACACAACGTCCACAAAGTTCGGGATGATCCGAATGATCGCCTACAGAATCCTGATGATGCCAACAGCGGACACATTTGTCATGAGGCGATGCCATGCTTTGTAACCATACATTTTCTAGACCATTCGCTTCAACACTATCATCTGGTTGGTTCTCTGTTCGCTGTACTTGTGCTGCTGAGGTGATTAGCACAAAGCGTAATTCTTCACCTAGCTTATTGAGCGCATCAAAGGTATCACCAGAGCAGTGAATTAATACTTCAGCATCCAATGAAGAGCCAATCCCTTTATCTTTACGTAATTGCTCTAATTGTTTACCCGTTGCTTCGCGTACTGCAAATATTTTTTGCCACTCGGTATCGGTGATGCTTTCATGATCAGCTAATCCAAACAGGCCATCATACCATTCACTTAAAATAGAAAATTCAGCTGGTTCAAAGGGCATTTTTTTCCATAATTCTTCAGCGGTAAAGCTAAGAATAGGGGACATCCAACGCGTGAGTGCGCGTAAAATATGATAGGCCGCTGTTTGTGCAGAACGTCTTGGTAGCGAGTCTGCGGGCATCGTGTATTGGCGGTCTTTAGTAATATCTAGATATAAACTGCCCATTTGAATCGAGCAAAAATGCAATATCTCCTGATACACTAAATGAAATTGCATTTCATTATAAGCATCAATAATTTTTGCTTGTGATTTTGCGGCTTGTGCAACGGCCCAACGATCAAGGGCGAGCATATCATTGGCGGCGACAAGATCGGTTTCAGGATTAAAATCACTGATATTTGAGAGCAAATAGCGTGCGGTATTACGAATGCGACGATACGCATCTGCGGCGCGTTTTAGAATCTCATCAGATGCGGTGATTTCACGGCTATAGTCGGTTGATGAAATCCACAGGCGCATAATATCAGCCCCTAAGTTTTTCATCACACTCATGGGCGCAATAATATTCCCCAAGGATTTCGACATTTTTTTGCCTTTCGCATCGACGACAAAACCATGCGTCAACACATTTTTATAAGGCGCTTCCCCCTTCATTGCAACGGAGGTCAGTAATGAGGATTGAAACCAGCCACGATGCTGATCTGAACCTTCCAGATATAAATCTGCAGGGGCCGATAAATGGCTACGACGCGCTAAAACAGAGGCATGTGTCGTGCCTGAATCAAACCAGACATCGAGTGTGTCGGTGCTTTTCTCGTAGTCGGGCGCATCTGAGCCAATTAACTCTTCAGTACTTACGCGATGCCAGTATTCAATGCCTTCCTGCTCAATCCCTTGTGCTACTTTTTCCATAATGGCTTGCATTTGAGGGTGTAGTGCATGGGTTTCATGATGGATTAATAATGGAATGGGCACACCCCAGAAGCGTTGACGTGAGATACACCAATCAGGGCGATCTTCGATCATTTTATAGATGCGGTTTTCACCCCACTCAGGAATCCACTGGACACTTTTAATGGATTGCAATGCTTTTGCACGCAATTCCTGTTTATCCATGCTGATAAACCATTGGGGTGTCGCACGGAAAATAATGGGTGATTTATGTCGCCAGCAATGTGGATAGCTGTGTCTGATTTTTTCAGATTTCAGTAAGCGCTGATTTTTTTCTAAGAGTTCAAGGGATAAATCATTGCCTTTATA
>JAGLDQ010000142.1 GCA_023145535.1 Cocleimonas sp.
AGTACATAGCCGTTCAGATCATTGCCAATGACTTCTATAATATTGTCACGAAAGCCGATACGGTTTTCAAACAGGCTAATAAACTCCATTTGTTTACCCACCGTTTTAAGCGCTTCGGAGAATTTTGCATTGAATAATTCATGTACAGAATCTTTATCAGAGGCGCGCTCAACACCAATCGATTTTGCTACTTTTAAGACATCTTCGGTGGTTTCATTCACGCGCAAATAAAAGGCAACGGTTATATCAGCACGGATATTATCGTGGCAGATGAGTCCTTCTTTATTGCGTCGGTCTATTTCTAGCGTAATTAATGAGATTTTCATTAATTCTTTTTTATTGATGACGGGCCAGACAATGCCGCCTGTAAATTTCACCGTGGGTATGGAGGACATATCATTAATAATTAACGCCCAGCCTTGAGGCACTTTGACGTAAAAACGACTGAACGACATAATTAAACCAGCGACAATAACCGCGATGACGGCCAGACTGATGAGGACGATGATGATGAGTGAGCTTCCCATTGGTTTTTCCTTGTTGTTTTTAGGTATTAGCTAGGTCGGTAGCGTTGTGTGGCCAACCTTTTTATAGAGTATTATGAATAAATATATTCTATTATTGTTTCAATGATTTTAAGGCTATCGGTATCGCCAAAATCTATGCCATTTTACGACAATAAAACAGATGCTTAGACGCGATAGTGTATCGGTATGTAAAAAGAAATAATTGATCAAACGATCAAGCGCTTTTTATAGAGCTTCTAGACGATAAGTATGACTCTCAGCAAGATATTCCTTAAGGAGTACCTTATCCCCCGCCTTATAGTCATTCGGTTCTTCTGCTCGAACTTGTAAGATCAAACCCGCCCCACCATCACTTAATTCGACAGTACCATGTAGCTGATTAACTTTCCCTGAGCGAATAGTGGCAGTTCTACCGATAAAATCATTTGCTGATGCGCCTCTGGTTTCTTTTCTTAGTTTTTTAAAGAAGGGTCTTAAAGGGCTGAGTAAGGTAATAACAATAGGTAATGCGAGAGCAGGGGAGAGGATGAGTAGCCAGAAGCCTAGGGCAATCTGCACAAGTTCATTATCAATTTCTTTTGCCATTGTATTGAGAAAGAACTCAACCATATAAAAGCAGAGTATCCATGCGACAAAGACGACCAGTGATAGAGAGAGTGTGAGCGGAATACCATCGAGCCTGAATCTTGAAAGCCAGCCCGCTAAACCGTTTGTGTTATCAACCTCCATATCGGTCTCTACCGCATCAAATCCGCCAAGGCCGAACATTGATATTAGCCAGTAAAGCACCACGAGTGCTAAAAGACCAGTATAGAAAATAGTTGGAAAGGTAAAGGCGTTATTTAGAAATTCGATCATAATTTATTTTTATAATTAATCGTGTTACGTATCGTTCCCACACTTGAGCATTCACGTTAAACCCTCAGTCATAAGGAATGAAAATTCGGCATTAGTTTGGGAGGTTATTCAATGCTTCTCTTAAGCATAATGATATAACCATTTAGAAATACGCTTCAGTGTTTTCTGAAAGTCTTTGTGTTTTACGGGCTTTAGTAAATAAGTTGTTGCGCCTGCAATAATGCCTTCTACTTCGTCGAGCGGTTCTGTTTTTCCACTGAGCATGATAACAGGTGTTCTTTTATAATTTTCTTTTTTACGCAGTGCTTTGCATACCTCATAACCATAAATATCAGGCATAATAATGTCCAGAAAAATAAGATCATATTGAGTTTTATTAATCTTTTCTAATGCGTCTTTGCCACAGTTGGCATAATCTGCACTGATGGGAGTATCGCGTAATTCGAGTTCGAGCTGTTTTCTAATCGCGGCGCTGTCATCAACCACTAAGGCATGGAAATCACCTCTTTCAGTGCTCATTGCCGCTACTTTTTTGGGTGACTTTATTTTAGTTTTTTGTTTGACCGCTACTTTTTTCTTGATAGGCAGGGAGTCGGTTGTTGGTTGTGTTGATCCTGCAACGTCTTCGTTAGTGGGTGATGTGTTTTTTTCTTCACCTGCTTGTTCTAAAGCGCGCATCACTCGGGTAATTAACAAAGGGCGTTTGATTTTATAGTCACCAATAATGCAATCATCATTATCGCTAATACTAATGATAACGTGTGATTTTTGTTGTTGTAGCGCCGATGCCATTGCATCAGGGTCATCATTGACAATAAGAATAGCGGCCGATTCGGCCGAGCTTTTATGAAATTTATGACCTTTTTTTTCTACAAATCCAATCACGCGATCAAAGACTGCTAAGTCTTTTGTAGATAATCCAAAAAAGCAGAGCCCGACACTTTTCATTTTATTTTCCAACCTTTTCTAGTTTTTCAGTTTCGACTTGTTCTATCGTTGCTTGTAGGGTACTGCTATCGACAGGTTTGGTCAAATACTCATCAACACCCGCTTGTTTTGCAAGTGTTCGATGTTTTGTGGTGCTACGTGATGTTACCATGATAATGGGGAGATTTTTTGTTTCAGCCCCGATACGTAGTGATTCCACCATTTCCAAACCATTCATATTGGGCATTTCCAAATCAGTAATCACGAGTTTAAACGGTGTTTTTTCTAATTGTCGCAAGGCATCAGCACCATCAACGGCAGTGCCAACCTCATGTCCTTGTGCTTCAAGCATTAGGCGTAATGCGGTGCGGTTACTGAGCGAGTCATCGACCACCAGTATTTTATGTTTATTCACATTAATGGCCGTTGAGTCGGTGATATTAATGGGGGCTTGTAATGCACGCTGCATTGAGGTGTGCAATAGATCAAATAGGTTTAATACAGGGGCTACAACGCCATCGGGTAAGAGGCAAACCCCGTTGACACCGGTAATATTCGTCATCCACGGTTTGAGTGTTTTTATGGTGATATTGAGTGGTTTAAGGACTTGATCAACATAGAGCGCAACGTGTTGCTGGCGATGCTTGATAATCAGCACAGATTGGCTTTTATCACGGATAAGTCTTGAAGTAGACCACGATAATAAAGTTGAGAGTGCGATCAGTGGAATCTGTTTTTGCTGAAATTCTATAAATAATTGTTCGTTCTTTTGGGCCACGCTGTTTTGGCTTAAATAATAAACCTGCTGGATGGATGCATTTGGAATGGCTAAGGTATTGCCCAGCACCTCAACGAGTAAAATATTAGCGGCAGATAGGGTGAGTGGAACTTGTATGCGTATTTCACTGCCTTTGTCTTTCGTGCTATCAATGGAGAGTTTACCCGATAGGTTTTGCACGGCGAGATTCACTACATCCATGCCCACACCACGCCCTGAGGTTTCGGTCACTTTAGCGCGCGTTGAGAGGCCAGCTAATAAAATTAGGCGGAGTTTTTCATCTTTTGATAGCTTTTCATCGTGATTGATTAAGCCTTTTTTGATCGCGGCTTGATAGAGCGTTTCAGCATCAATACCCGCCCCATCATCTTTAAGCGTTAAGGTGATTTGATCGCCTAGCTGAGTAAATTTTAGTTGAATTTTGCCTGTTTTATCTTTGGACTTTTGGGTGCGGATGTTAGCAGGCTCGATACCATGATCAACCGCATTACGTAGTAAGTGGAGCAGGGGATCAACCAGACCTTTAATGATATCGGTATCCAGTGCGATTTCTTCGCCAATAATCTCTAGTTCGGCTTTTTTCTTTGTTTGGCGACAGGTTTCACGCACAATGCGTTGTAGGCGGGGGGTTAGAATTTTAACGGATTCCATACGCATATTAAGTACGGTACTATTTAACGCATGATTCCGTTGTTTCTGTGTTTGTGCTTGTACGTTTAACCGATTGAGTTGCCGTGCTAAAGAGAGCGACATTTTGCGATCATCTTCAATGGATTCAGACAGCAAGCCTGTAATACTATGCAGCTCGTTATAACTATCCATTTCCAGACTATCCATCGGTAATGTATCGGGTTTTATATTTGTTTTCGTTTTATGTGTGGCTTGTTTCGCGTTAAGGGTGTTTTGCTGGTTCACTGTCCATTCTAGCTCGTCCAATAGTGTGCGAATACGGTCGTTTTGTTCATTAATATGCTGTCGTTCGCCGAGTAATTCGCTAATTTGATTCGCCATCTGTGTATTGGCGGTAATTAATTCGCTAGAAAAACCTAATAAAGTATCGATAACAGAAACAGGGACACGTAAGGTGGTCTCATTTAGGTGAGTACGCTGGATTGTGGGTGTGGTGACAGGGGGCGGAGAGAGGGCGCTAGGCGTTGGTAATATGGCTTCAAGTGGACGAAAATTTAGACTAACTTTACGGTTTTCCTTGGCTTCATCCGTATTGGTTTTTTCTTGCGGCTCTTTGACTTTATCAATGGTTTTAGGCGGATCTTTTTTGATCGGTTTAATCGCCTCTTTTTCTACTAAGGGTTCGGCGGATAAATGCTGCTGCCAATTATTTAATTTTTTATACAACTCAGGATATTCTTTCGGGGGCGTACCCTCTGAAAGTAAAGAGTCATAAAGGCTTTCGAGTAAATTGGCTGACTCACTCAGTAATATGGATAGACTGGGAGGTAGCTTATTTTTGCTGGCATAATCGAGAATTTCTTCTAAAGGCTGGCAGATATTAGCGACAGGGCTGATACCAACTGTTGCACTAGTGCCTTTAATGCTATGCGCTAAATGAGATGATTTTTTGCAAGCATTGCTTAGCTCTGTGCTGCGTTTGCCTTTCGTATTTTTTCCCTGTTTGGCAATATCCCGAAGCAATGTTGCAATTTCTACTACATGCTCAGGGGTTTCACCCAGATAGGCTTCTAATATTTCAGGGTGTATGTCTTTATTCCACGCTAGCGCATAGTGACTGTTTTTATCGTTAGTCTCTGGCGGGTTGATGGCGCTCGCTTTTTTATCGGATGTTTCTTCTATTTTTGGTGGTTGATAAATATACCCAGAAGAGAATTTATTATCCCATAAGGTTAATTGTTCTAGCAAGTGTGGGTATTGCTGAGGCGGTTGGCTTTGGGTCAGTAAGCTATCAAACATGGCTTCTAAGCAATCGGATGATTCAACTAATAGATCGGCGGTTTTGGGTGGGAGTTGCTGCTCAACAGAATAGTCCAGTATATCTTCCAGCTTATGTGCAAAACTAGCAACAGCATCCAGCCCAACAACCGCACTCGAGCCTTTAATTGTATGTGCAATTCGCGCCGCCGATTGATGTGTTTCCTTATTGGCACCGCCTAGGCTGATGGTTCTAATCAGTTCAGCCACCTCGATCGCCTGATCGGGGGTTTCAAGATAGAAGGCTTCTAAAAGCTCAGGGTGTACATCATCATCGGGGGCGAGTCGATAGGAGGATTGATACGTCTGTTCTACGGGGGGGGATGCATTATTTTCGAGTGAGTCAAGCAGTGGTTGCAAGGCTTGTTGGTCAATTGCAATCTTCCAATTGTTATCAAGCAACGAGGTTTTTAATTCAGAAGATAATTCATCATCATGCTGTTGTAATAAGGCGGCTAATAGCTCAATCCATGTCGAGAACAACCCTGTTTCATGGTGTTGTATTAACTGTTTTGAATCTGTTTTTAAGATAAGCACATTATTATGCGCCCATGTGACAATCGGTGTTAATAACTCATAATGATAGCGCTTCGTAATATCAACGAGGCGTGCCGACTCAATTTGAGTCGATTGAAAAATTTGTTTTTTATCGGCTTCCGTAGCGCGAGGAAGTTGGTTAATATTGGCAAACTCCATTGCCACATCTTCTAGCGCTTCAGCAATAGCAAGGTAGGTGTCAGAATCTAAATGCATTGCGATTACCCATTACTGACCAGTTGTTTTTCAGCGCTATCAGATGAGTTGCTGGCTCGCTTAGGGACGATTTTATTCTCCTCTAGTGTAAAGACATTAACGGACTGCACGAGTGCTTGCGTATTATTAACCATGTCTTTAGTCAGGATGCCTAAGGTATCCATTTTTTGACCTGTGGTTTGTGTCGCTTTGAGGATCTCAGAAGCACGTGTCTGAAGTTTGTTACTGATGGCAACCTGTTCCTTAGAAGCTTGTGCAATGGATTCAACAGAATGCGTCAACTTATTCGTTGCATTCAGTGTTAATTGCATTTGCGCTGAGGCTTCTTCGGCAAGAGAAGAACCCGTTATCACTTGCTCGATGGTATTATCCATCGTACTTATGGTGGTACGTGTCTCTTGTTGGATATTTTTGATGAGGTTAGCAATCTGGTCGGTTGATTCACGAGAGCTTTCTGCCAATCGTTGAATTTCCTCTGCGATAACGGAGAAGCCTTTACCCGCTTCACCGGCTGATAATGCCTGCATACTGGCATTCAATGCCAGTATGGTCGTGCGCTCAGTAATGGTGTTGATCAGGTCAATGATATGGGTGATTTCCTGTGAGCGCTCCCCCAGCCGTTTGATGCGTTTTCCCGTCTCTTGAACGGTGTCACGAATATTCGCCATACTATCCACCGTCTTGGATACCGATTGATACGCTTTTTCAGTTGCAGCCGTGGTTTTATTGGCAATTTTATTGGCAGATACCGATGATTGTGCGATTTGATCTAATCGTTCAATAAGGTAACTGACGGCTTCAGAGGTTTGCTCCGCTTCTAAACGCTCTGACTCCGCTAATTCTTTAACTGTTGTGGTGTGCTCATCAACCGTTTGTGAGGTTGACTCAACGGTTAATGCAATATTACGTACTTTCTTCAAAACATCGCTAGTGTCAATGGCCAGTTGATTAATCGCATCAGCAAGAGGGCCTGTTGCATCCTCGGTTACGGTTGCACGAACGGTGAGGTTTCTTTCACTTAAATCAGCAACAGACTCCAGTAAAGAAAAGACAGAGGTGTTGAGTATTTCATTTTCTTTTTGGATATTAAGATCGGTCATATCTCTTTCATCAAGCAACTGGTTTAGTGCTTCGCCTAACTGCGCTAATTCATGGTCTCCCGATACTCTGGTGCGTGCGCTTTTATTGCCTCTATTTAGTGCGTCGATGGTTGAAGTTAATGCATTTGTTTGTTTTGAGATAGACCTGAACACTAAATACCCTAACAAGGCTAGAAGAAAAAGAGTAAAGGCGAGTAAGGAAAGAATAATATTCTTATTACTGATTGATTCTTTCGTTGTGGACTCAACTTTATTATTCATTAACGCTTCATTTTCTTCCTGAAATTTTGTCAATGCGTGAACGTATGGATTAAAGTATTCCTGCATTTCTTCACGAATAGCCAAGCCTAAGTGATTACTATTTTTACTTTGGATAATTTTGATAAAGTCATCAAAAGAGCTTAGAAAAATGGGTAGTGTTTTATTGATAGCAATAACCTGTTGGTTATTTTGGAGGTTATTATCATTTATGAGCGTTTCAAGCTGTTTATGTTTTTCTAAAATGGTAGCACGAGATTGGGTTAAAATTTTATGACCTTCGCTCCATGTAATTTTGTTTGATTGGATATTAAGGAGAGGGGTTCTTGTTTGAGCGAGTACAACGAGTACTATTTGCCCTGCTAGAGAGGTTCGACTCATGCCAGTAACAAGGTCATCTAAGGTCTTTTTGTTGTCATCTAAGGTTAAAACAACAATCGAGCCGAAGATAAGGGTAAGGATAATAGGTAAAAAAACCAGCAAGCCTAAACGTGTGCGTAAATTTAGTTTTTCAAAGTTAAACATGTATTATTTCCATTTGACTAGTGCCGCGAAGGATACACTCGCGTCATAACGCACTTGGAGTAAACATCCAAGTGCAGAGGCAATATTTTTTCAGCATTGTTATTGTTTGCTGTATTAAGGTTTATTTTTCCAGATCGTTGTGCTATTTGCTGGTTGCCAATTTCCTTGTTTAAGAATCGTCATATTGACAAGATCAGAACCCTGATTGTCATTAAGATAATCTAATGCGAGTTGTTGTACAGAAAAACTGGCATCTGATAATCCTCGCATAAATTTTTTGCGAGTAATATCACCTTCTATTTTATTTAATCCATATAAAATGAGTTTACCAACAATAAAACCTTCCAGCGAAACATAGCCAAATTGACTGCCTAGTTTATTTCTAGCTTCGGTGACAAGGGGGGTAGCGCTATTAAGAAATGGCACAACCTGCGTCATAATGACGTTTTCTTTTACATCCAGTGTGACTAATTCATCTCTAAAATTGCTAGCACCCGTGAAGGAAACGGCACTAAAAACCCATGGGTCTTTTTTGTAGCGGCTATAGGCAATAAATTCGGTAATTGATTTATAAGAGCCTACCGTTACGACTATTTTGCAGCGCGTATTTTGTGATTTTTCCCAAGCTCTTAACGACTTATAGCCTTCGCGTGCAAAGGTTCGGTTACGCTTATAAACACCAACAGGGCCGATACCATTTCGCTGAGGGTTTTCACCCGTTAAAGCCTTTATTTTTTTTAGTGCGGCAATGGATGGTTTACTCTTGTTAGTCGCTTCAAGCGCTTTGATAATCCCTGTAATACCCGCCATGCCATAAGCATCATTTTGCACATAAGCGCATACCTGATTCGCCTTTATACCATGATCAAGTGCTGCTTTGATCACTTTGGCTGTTTCCTGAACATAACTGGCTCGGTAGTTAATAATCGCGCCTTTTCCAGGGCGTAATAAATCTGCTCCTGTAAAGAAACCAACCGCTGGAATATTATGTTTAGCCAAGAGTGGCAAAGAAACCTTAGCGGTGGGCGTTCCAACATTCCCCGCAAAAATAAACACTTTTTCTTTAATAAGTGCCTTCGTCGCTGTAATGGTTTGTTCAGGACGATAAGAATCATTCCGTGTTACGTAGATGACGCTACGATTTTTTACGATAGCGCCGTCAAAAGCAGCATCAATGCCCGCTTTCATATTAATCCCCAAGCCTTTAGAGTTACCTTTTAAGGCAAGCACTCCACCAATACGGATAGTATCTGAGTTAACGCCATCTTCTGCAAAGGCGGATGAACTAATGCCTAAGCTAAGGATGCATAATAACAGTGATAGGCTAATCTTACGGATTTTGTGTTGGCTCATTAATGATCTCCAGAGGATTGAACAGTCGTTGAGTTATCCTGTATTGCATTAAACAAAGCAGCGTGGTCAGCGAATAGATAGGTATGATTATTGTGAATTGAGGATGAATTTATCCATTCAGGATAGTGCTGCTTATTCGGCACTTTATTCGCGGCTAATGTATCCATATCACGTTGATACGGTAGGGTATCAATCGCAATAACAAGTGGCGGAAAGTCAGGATGTTTCAGTTTTAATAAGCGTTTTTTCTGCTGATTGGGTTTGGCATCCAAGAGGACGTGCATATTAGCAATAATAAGAATATCGCCACGTAAACTGGTGACACCTGAATACCATTTTGGAGCATTTGGGATGGGATAAATAATGGATTGTTCCAATACCTCCATTTTAATGCCTGCTTCAATAAAAATGTGGATGCCATCAACTTCATAGCAAAATAAACTATGGATTGGTTTGTCTTGTTCGTTTTTAGAGGGGGATGGTGGAGAATTATTTTGTGACATTGAAGGGTCTTTTAGTGTGTACAGAGAAGTGATAAATTAAATACTTTGAAATGCTTTCAGTAAATCATCATTATCAAAAGGTTTGATCACATAAGCACTTGCGCCGAGTTTCTCAGCCCACATTTTATCAACAGGGTTTGATTTGCTCGATACAATAATAACGGGAATATGAGTCGTTATATCATTGCGCTTAATAGCACGGCAAGCATGGTAGCCATCCCCATCTTCCATAATGACATCCAATAAAATAGCATCAGGTAGAATGGATTCCGCCATCGTTATTGCCTCATTTCCCGAATTTACCGCCGTCACATGGAGTCCAAGATCTTCTAGAAGCAAGGAGAGGTGTGTTCTATCCGTCGCAGAATCATCTGCAATGAGGACATTTTTTATCGATGAATTTAACAATTAGAATTCTCCATTTGGGGGAACAATATATAGAATAACCTTGATGTCTTGTGAGTTAAAAACAGACAGTAAGAAACCCCTTTTAGTAAAAAATATACTATTTTGCTAATTTGTATTTTTTATATGGGTAATTAATTTAAGTTAACCTGATGAATAATATGCTATTAGCATAAGAAAGGAGTAAAAAATTTTGCAAGAAGGAAATAGATTGAATGGCAGTTAGTCCTAAGTTTTGTTAGCAATGAGGAAGTCTGCTTAATCCTTTATTCAATGCCATTCTGTATAAATAACAAGCATGCATCTCGACAAATACTAGGGTAAAAATCATCAATCCATAGATGTACATTAATCCCTAAGTTTTGCATATAGCTCTGTTTTTCTTGCCCATCTGTTAGGTAAATAGCAATATTACGTGCTGCTAAAACAGCCGTTATTTCAGCGATATTTTCTTCATCAGGAGCGCGTAGGGTGCAGATAAAGGGTGTATAGCCCGCTTTTTGAAATTTTCTGATGAGGTCAATAAAGAACTCAGGGTCTGCGCTAACGGTATTATCCCAGTCAATAGCAATATATTTTGAGTCTAGATTATCGAGCAATACATAAATATCAATTAAAAATTCATTATAAAATTCGACGAGATAATTGCCGCGTTCTTCAATAGCGGCTTCAATTAAGTGATAAGCAGGTACTTTTTTGATATTACCGTTATAATAAAAAGTTAGTTTTTCTTCTGCAATTTGCATTTTTATTGTACTGATCCTAACCGATATGATGTGGCGGTAATCATAGCAGTTTGGTGTAAAAATTAAACCCTAATCCGCGAGGCCATCGCTTACCCTTATACAGGGTGTATTAGTGTTAACAGCATAGGAAAGGTGTGACCGTTTAGATGGAATTTAGATAAGTGATTGAATGGTGGGCAGGGCGGGAGAATCCCACCTTTTGAGTTCTGGTTGTCCAATAAGAGGCTAAATGAACGGTTTAGCGGTTGTCTAGTGGGATTTTTCCACTAGATAATAATAAATACTCTTGCTGCAAAAATGCTAACGCCCGCCTTGCGCCATTAACATGGCTGCCGTAGCATTCGCCCCAACCTGTTGAGCAAGTGCTGTCGGTGTTTTTCCTTGGCTATTACGCGCATTGATTTGTGCGCCACGTGCGATTAATAAGCTTGCAGCTTGTCTATGCCTAAAGCGTGCCGCTGAGTGCAAGGGTGTCCAGCCGCCTGTTGTCGTTGCATTTGGATTTGCTCCTTTTTGCAATAATAAACTAACGGCTGCATTTCGACCAAGTGCCGCCGCCATATGCAATGCGGTTTCTCTACTCTGATTTCCTCTATTAACTTGCGCTCCCTGACGGAGTAATGCATTGATCTGATTAATATTACCTGCTTTTGCTGCACTGAGGAGTCTATCATTAAGCTCAGTCACGGGTATTTTAGGTGCGATTGGTTGATGTCGTACTCGTGTTCTTTGAGGAGTTACATAAGTTTTACGTACGACAGGACGTTTATACACCGGTCTCGCACGATATTGTACTCTAGCTTGACGGGTCGGGCGTTGATAGACTTTACGAGCCACGGGGCGTTTAGACACCTTACGATATTGTTTTACTTTACGAACAACAGGGCGCTTATAGGCAGCTTGTGTTCTACGCACTACTTTTCTAGGCTGGTAGGCTGGTTTTCTAATAACTCTGCTGTAAGAAGTAGAGGAGGGAGTCGGGCAATAAGCTTGCTGACGAGTTGAAACACGTTGAATACGGGGTGGCGCACGTTTTACCCGCTGCACCTGACGGCTCGTTATGGGGCGTATATTGTATCTTTTCCCTGTTACATAAGACTGTGCTTGTAAGCGAGATTTATAGAGTGTGTAATTTGCATTACGCACGGTTGAGGTGCAAGCAGATAGCATAAAGATCGACAGTATAATAAAAAGCGATAGGCTGGATTTAGACATATTGACTTCCTTGTAATAGTACTAACCTAGATATTGGGGGGGAATCTAAGTATAGGGAGTTTGGTGGCGCTTATACTAAATTGTCCAAGAACCATACGCAAGGTCAACTAATAACCATAATATTCCTTGAATCGTTTAAAAAATAATAACATAGTGTGCTATTTAGCGTTCAAAACCGAAGAATAATCAAGATAAAATAAGGGAGGATTTTATTCGGTTTAACAGTTTTTAACTCACTGATGTTACGTAATAACCGAAATATCGACTAAAATATCGAAGGTTGAATTTGTAGAATAAGTGCATAAGCGCTGAATAGATCAACATCCTACAAAAGAGAATAAAGTATTAACTGAAAGATGTAGAATGTTTATATTTTTTGCTGTTTGCTTAAAATCATAAAATAGACACAATAGTATCTATTTTATGATTTTAAGCACCAATTAAGCTATAATCATATCCCATTACTTCATGGTTTATTTTATGTCTTTACTTTCCCTGTTAACGGCGAACGATATACAACAGCAGTTTGCTCAAGCTGTTCGTGATAAACGTAAGCAAATGAAATTATCTCGGAATGCCTTGGCGGAACGTAGTACAGTGCCGGCCTCCACCATCAAAAAATTCGAGACCACCTCACAAATATCGCTACGACAGTTTATTTTACTTTGGCAGTGTGTTGATTCGCTTGAACGTCTTGAGATATTGACTAAAAAAATAGATAAAAAGCCTCTTTCTATTGATGAGGTCTTGAAAGGGTGAAGGTATTTTCTCCTGTAAAAAAGCTACAGGTTTATCGCCGTTTAAGTAACGGTGATGAGGTGTTTGTTGGTCAATTAGCCCAGAATAAACAAGCGGTTTATTTTCAATATGACTCAGACTATCTTACTCATTTTCATAGCCTATCGCCCTTTAATTTACCGTTTGATAATACGCTAAGCCAAGCACCTAAAAGACCCCATCAAGGTTTACATGGTGCATTTGCTGATTCATTGCCTGACGGTTGGGGCTTGCTGTTAATGGATCGTGTTTTTCGGCAACAAAATATTTCTCCTCAACAAATAACCGTCATGGATCGGCTGGCATACATCGGTGATACGGGCATTGGGGCTTTATCTTATCGCCCCATTGTTGATTGGAAAGACGCATCACAAGAAGCGTGGATTGATATTTCTCAATTAGGAAAACAGGCGACGCAGCTATTTGAGGGTGATATTGATGAGGTATTGACCGCTTTGACAAATGCGGGAGGCTCTGCTGGCGCAAGACCCAAGGCGCTGATTTATATTGATCCAAAGCAGCCTAACCGAATATCGACGCGGTCTCAACCAGGTTTACAGGCTTGGTTAATTAAGTTCACCTCAAAAAATTTCCTGTTAGGACACGATGAAGGCTTATGTGAAGCAGCTTATCTTACTATGGCAAAACAGGCGGGAATTGATGTACCTGAATGGCAGTTGTTTGAGTCGCCACAATCCTCTAGTGGCAAAGCATGGCTGGCAATGAAACGCTTTGATTGTCCGAATAGTACGATACCTTCCAGAAGATGTCATACACAGAGTTTATGCGGCTTACTGGATGCTGATTTTCGTCAACCATCGATGGATTATGAAAATGTGATAAAGGCGAGCCAAGCTTTATGCAAAAGTCCTGCGGTTGGTCAGCAGCAATTTGTTCGCGCTTTATTTAATTTGTTTGCTGATAATCAGGATGATCATACTAAAAATTGGTCGTTTTTAATGGATGATGGAGGTCAGTGGAGACCTTCTCCCTCCTATGATGTAACCTTTAGCCCAAATCCCTATCAGCAGCATATGATGTCTTACGGTGGGTATGGTCAACAGCCCCCCTTAAAGTCGATACAAAAACTAGCAGCACAGGCTAACTTCGTACGCTGGAAAGATGCTCAAATTGAGATAAGCAATATGATTGATGCACTGTCTAATTGGGTACTTATTGCTAAAGAGCTAGAGATTAAGAAAGAGACGATAGCGCTGATCTCTCAGCAACTTAATAGTGTATATCAACAAAATAAACACTTATTGGATTGATCAATTGAGTTGGATAAAAACAATAAAAGATACCATTACCTAACGATAATATAGAAAAATCTGTTTGCTCAAAGACTCTGCCAGCAAAAAAAGAGAAGCATATTAAGTCTTAAATGCAGGGCATTGGTGCATTTTTCAGTGAGCCAATACGCAGTGTTTATGATCATTCAATTAGTGGGCGAGGACACTTACTTCTTGCCCTTTAACGATCCAAAAAATAGTTTGTATTTTAGCCTATATGAAGTTGGCGTAAATCAGGGTGACACGCTGCTCGTGTCTCTCATATTTTGCTTGGAATTTGTGCTTGATTGTAGAAATTTTAACCGATTCATGATGTCTTTAATCACCCTGTTTTTCTTTAGTTGTCCATTGCGAATAAGGGTACGTGGTAAGTCGCATATTATAATAACGTTCAAAAATTGAGACTTCTTTGCCAATCCATTCGGGCAAATCAAAGATTTCATCTTCACTTTCAAGCTCTATTTCAGCAACAATCAACCCTTCATTATCTCCCTCAAACACATCAATTTCCCAACATTTATGAGCAAACATCACAAGGTAGCGTACTTTCTTTATCTGTGGTTTTGAACATAAAGAATGAAGTAGCTCAGTCGCTTCACTAACAGGAATCGAGTATTCATATTCAGCACGAGCAATACCAACCGTCATACTTTTGATATTAACATTAGCGTGTTGATCTTCAATGCGGATGCGTACCGAAGCTTTAGAATTATTACAAAGATAGCCCTGATGTAGGTGAATTTTTTTGAAAGCAAGCGACTTCCAAGAGTTTGCATTACCAGAACTTAATAGAAATTTTCTTTCGATTTCTTGTGCCAAAAAATAATCCTCATGGTTTGATGTAGAGTGGGGTCGCGCAAATAAAGTGATCTTAAAATCAGCCACCGACAAGGATGGTTTGTCGGATTTATCTAAGGATAACCGATAGCACGATACCTTCTATAGGGTTTATCCGCTACAATCTGAAACATTATAATAGGCAGGAAAGCGAGCGGTGATAAAACAAATCAAAAGTTTCTTTAAACACGTTACTTTATTAGATCCCCAGTACTCTCTCAATGTGACTATCGTCTTACTCTTAAGCGTGGTTTCTTTTTACACCTCATACGATGGTTTGCGCCATTATATGTTTGGTAATGATACGGACAATGCATCTTGGGCCTTGTTATTGCTCCTTGCTTTTCTCGTTTTTTTGATTCAACTCTTACTCATTGTTGCGCTGATGCGTTTAACCCAACGTATTTCATGGGGGAATAAAATTTCAATGATGATGTTATACCTGATAGCAATGGGTTTTAGCGTCTTTTTGAGTTACAGCTATTGGTATCAAGCCATTCAAGCGGACAACTATGCGTATAATAATTTTAATGTGCAATTAGATGAGAGTTTGAGCGATGTCGGTGTCTATCAAGATACTTTCTCCAGTATTAAAAAGATTGCTACCGAGCTGGCGGAGTACTCTCAAGAAACAGCGTTATTAGAAAAAAATAGGGGCGGAACCTGTGGCGATAATTCCTCCCCAGGTGAAGGCCCCAGGTTAGCTCTGCGGAACAGTGAGGAAAGTTTATTTACCTTAATGAATAGTGATATTACGCTATTGAATGATGAGGTCGCACAAAAGATTAATAAGCTGGATAGTATTCGTTATGGCTATTCACCCAAGGCCAATATTCAAGAGTTACAACAGGCGATGAATGTTGTGATTGCGGAAGTTAATCGTTATAAACAGAATCCTGATCTGGTTAAGGCAAAAAAACAGCTTAAAGTACACAGTGGCGAAAACCGTGAGACAATCAATACGCTGTTAAATGGTAGCAATCGTTCGGTATCCTGCCCTGATGCCATTATTACGCAAAAAGCACAAAGACTATTAGCGCGCATTGATAGCTTGCCTGTACTCAAAAATATTCGGCTCTTTAACTCCCAAGATCATCGTGAAGTGATGGGGCGCGCCTTAAAAGTCTTTTTAGTGATTCCTGAAACGGTTAAAAATTTAGTTTTTCCTAACACTGAAAATAATATCGAGAACGAAGATGAGAGAAAAGCGGAGGCCGTAAAATCAGCAGATTTCACACCGTTAATTCTAGGTGTAATGATTGATTTAATTATCTTTTTTGTTGGTTATGGTAATGGAAAACACTCTCAACAACGTAATTATTTAAGTGGCAAATATCATGGGCAGCATTTTAGTGTCACCGATGCGATTAAAATTAATCATTTCTTTGATATTAAAGAGTTACGTGAGAATTTGCAGTGGTATCACCATCAGTTAGGTCGGAAACATTTAATTATTATTCCCAGTGATACCTATCGGCAATCTAAGGATTTTGGTAAACGTAATCTAGTCTCTCTTATGGAATCTTTGCTCGCGAGTCGTCGTGTTTCATTGTTAGCACCCCGTTTAGGATTTGAGGCGTTACCCAAAAATATGTGTCGACGTTTTTCAAATTTACCCAGTGATACCTTATTTGAGTTTTATTTTACCACGGAAGAGCAATGGTTTGATTTACAGCAGTCACTTGAAGCGGATGAAATATTGACTTCTAAAGAGATGGATACACAAGACTTTGTTTTGTCAACATTGGAGCATCGTCAAGTGAAAAAAGAGATTAAAAATCAATCGGATCAATCAACGATTTCGCTTAAAAATAAGAAAGTAAAAGAAGAAGAGGAAAAAGAGAGTCGTCATGAGGAGCAGTCAGACAAAAAAGAAAAAGTGAAAGAAGAGGCTTCAAATGAAGCATCGGACTTATTGGAAAAACTGGAAGATGCGAAAGCTAAAATATTAGAAAGAGAAGCGGTAAAAAAAGGTCTGGCGGATAAAAAAATTGTAAAAAAGGAAACGACAACAGTAAAAGAAAAGGAGGATATAAAAACAAAAGAAGGGGTTCAGTCAGCGAAAGAAAAAAATAACAGTCAACCTAAGCAGCAGTCGAAGATAACAACCAAACGAGTGAGACGTTAATTTATGGATGCTTTAAAAGCGGCTATTTGGGTATCAAAAACAGAAGATAAGCAAGATGCTTTACGCTTACGCTTTCATCGATCACGGCTTAATACGAATGAGCAAGAAAGCGTTAAATTACAGCGTTTAACGCTCGCGACATTGCCTGATTATTTAAAAGAAAAAGGGCTTTCAGGTGTGCTTCATATGGTGAGTATACCAGCGATGATCTCATCATTATTTAAACCTAAGTCACTCTTGGGCGGTTTTTTTTTAATCCTTTTCGTCTTAATGAGTCTCGGATTATCCGTCATGGCGGTTATTAGTGGAGGGATGTATTACTACCTTTCAAAACCTGTCGATCAGCAAATATTACAAGGATTTATCGCACAGCATCAGCAAAGTATTGCGGTGAGTGTCTATGATAAAAATGATCAATTGGTTGGCGCACTGCCGCCCCTGATGAGTCAATATGGCAATGAAGTTGGCGCACTTTATGTTAAAAAAGTCCCCCCTTTGTATTGGGAGTTAATCAAA
>JAGLDQ010000143.1 GCA_023145535.1 Cocleimonas sp.
TATAAAGGGATTAATTTAAGCTCGCCTTATCAAACAGGCAATCAACCAGATGCCTTGATTATGCGTATAGCCGAAGGTTTACAAGGTGGCGTTGGCAATAAAAACAAACAGAATTTAAGTTTTATAGACTCTTTTTCGAATAGACAGGAGGCCTTACAGATTGCGCGCCACTTATATCCTTATCTCGCACAAAATAAAGGCGAAGAGTTCAAGCGTTGGAGCGCCATGCATGCGCCACTCTTGTCTGCTAAAGATGATGTGTATGGATTAGCCGCAATCGCCGCTACTCTGTTTGGAAAAACATCGGATCAATTAAATGCAGGACAACAGGCATTATTAGCGACCGCGTATCAGCAGAAAATCAAACTCTCGTTATTATTCTCTGATAAGCCGAGTGTGCAACAAACGACATGGAAGCATTTGCTGAAAAAAACTAAAATACGAGCAACGCGCTATTTGCAAAAAACACAACCACAAACCTTACGTAGGGTCTTAGTTGATTTAGACAACATGAATGCCGCCCCTGTCATGATCATTTCTGCTCAATGGCTAAAATTTATTGAGAAAAAACAAAGCCAAGGTCTATCGTTGTATCAGCATTTATTACAGCGTAGTGAATTAACCTTAGGAAAAGTTAAAACCAATTTATATCAACATCTACAGAAAATGAACACAGATCTTGGCAAAGGAACTTTTTTGACGGATGTGAAAATTAGTTTGCCTGTTTTGAAAAACCAACAATTAGATCAAACATTAGCGACAACCTTTAGAACCGTGCATCGTTTTTATCCTAAGCTATTTAATAAAAAATTGGGGGAGACGATTGAGAATAAAGGGGCTGTGATTAGTATTCAAATTGCCAATGAAGAAGGCAATGTGATCCGTTCTTATCAGCGTGGAGTCAGTCGTAAGCGTCCTATTGCAGGGCTGGGCACACTCGCTATTGGCAGCCTTTTGTTAGCGCAAAATGATAATCCTAAAACCCGTTATTGCAATAAATCTTATGCTGGAATTCGTAATACTAGTGACCCTTTGCGTGAGGGTATAACAAACTGTAAGTCATTAACGAGAAAAGGCTATAGTTTTAGTTTGCAACAAAGTATCGCTAAAGAAAAAGCATTGCCTTTATTGTACGCCTTAACAGAAACGCATAAATTATCTTCAACACAATTAACAACACTTTACAAAAATTTTTCCTTATCAAGTAATGCATCCATGAATGATGCTTCAAATGCGGGCAAGTTGGCGTATGAGTTGAGTATAGGTCGCGTCGATAGCACACCAAGAGAATTACACGCAACGATTCATGCGATTACCCGCAATTTGTATGGTATTCCTTATGATAATAATCCTACCCTTATAGAGAGCGTAGAAATACATAAACTGGTTTCAAAAGGGGATCAATACACGATGGAGCACACCTCACACCGAGGTTCGCAAAGTAAAAATAATGTGGAGCAATATTTTAATGATTCAACCACTCGCGGCTATATGAAATCATTATTTTCAATTCCTTCAACCAAAAAGAATAACCCACTTAAATTTCTACGCTCCGTTGAAAAGAAATACGGTGTTGATTTTCTTTTAGTTAAATCTGCCACGGCTAAAACAGTGAGTGGCAATACAAAAGATAAATGGTTAGTCGGTAGTGTGCGTCTAAAACAACATATCTATAGTTTTACGATGATGATTGGTAGCGATGATCGTAGCGCAGGGCTGGGGAAGAATATAAGTCATCAACAATTAATGCTACCTGTCATCAATACAATGATGGAAAGTTTGCATTAGAACATCACAAACAATCTTAAAAAAACACCATAGATGTTAATTAAGGCCGTTGGATGGCATCGCATTGATCCAATCCAAAAAGCGAGATTTTCTTAAGGATGAGGTGCGCGCATACCATTTAGCATCACGAAATAAGGCGCGTTTTAAATGATGTGGGGCTGTCGGTAAGTGATCCCGCATAGAAAAGCCTTTCTCTGGGTGTAATCCTATCTGTTTTAATGCACTTTTACGACTAGGGCCATAAGGTATATGTTTCGCAAGGCGTGCCATGCTTTTAGGTCGGGTTACGAAACGTATAAAGTCATGGATGAGTTTCTCTTTGTTTTTGCTACTCTGCGTTATTTTTTCTTTGTCCTGTGGGATAACCCAAACATTCCAATCGACTATGTGTGCATCCCATAACATGCTAATAGGTGCGCCTTGCACTTGGGCATCAAAAAATCGACCATTATAGCCAGAAGCCATGACGGCTTTCCCCGATTTTAAGAGGGCGGCAGGTTCTTTAGGATTGCTCCACCAAATAAGGTGATCTTTTATGCTATCCAAGCGCCGAAAGGCAAGTCGCATGCCACGCTCGGTACTTAGTAAGTCATAGACTTGATCAATGGGAGCGCCTTCTGCTATTAATGCCCACTCTAGAATTTCAGTCGGTTGTTTTTGAATCGCTCGTTTACCAGGAAAACGCTTTATATCAAAAAAATCCGCTATCGTTTGAGGCTTCTCGCCAGAAAAGGAGCGTTCATCATAAGCGATGAGTGTTGAGTAAGAAAGATGGGCTATTCCACATGGTAATAGGGAGCCTTTAGTAAAATCATAGCGAGCGTTTTTCGTTTTTAATATTGAATCAATATCCAGTTTCTTAATAAGTTTTTTATCACAGGCTAGCAAGGCGCTATCCATTGTCATGTCAATAATATCGGGCAAATGATTGCTTTTGAGGAGTGCGGTCTCTCCACCATAATATTGCGTATTAATCCGTACATTTGTCTTTTTTTCAAAGGGGTCAAACAAGGCCAGTTGTTGAGCCTGCTCATAACTGCCACCCCACGTCGCTATTGTGAGCGATTGTGCTACTTGCGGTTCGCTTTTTTCATTTTCTCCTTGGTCTGCTGGTGCTAATGGCGCTAGGAAAAAAAGTAGAGCCATTGAGAATAGAGAGGATAAATGAAAGCGATGAGGGAAGCTCAAGGGATAAGATCGATGATGCATGTTAAATAGCTTCATTTTCTTCACTTCGATTATCATTCGCAATTTTTTGATAGGCTGTAATCAATGCACTTTCAGCAATCATTCCAATCAGCATGCCATCGGTTGATTGAACAATAGGAATAGCCTCACCGCTAAATCCTTCTAGTTGGGACATCCCTTGCCAAAGCGTTGTGCTTTCATTTAAGACAGGCATATCGTTGCGAATTAAATCTTCAAGCGGCTGTTCTTTTTCATTGATGAGATCAATTGTTCGAACTACGCCAATATACGTTCCATCACTTTTTATCACAACACCCGCTGAACGACTCCCTTGTTTTAAGAGTGCAATTGCATCGTGCAGGCTTATTTTGTGATTTAGTTTGACATAGTCACTGAAGGGCAGGGTGTTTACCTTAGTGTGTTCGAGTAAGGCACGGTCGCGCCCTAGTGATAAATCAATGCCTGCATTTGCCAGTCCGACATCAAAGATAGAGCGTCCATACAGTCTAAATGCTAATAAGTTAGCGAAGACTACGCCAACCATGGCTGCTATGGTTAAATCATAATTATGAGTGAGTTCAAAAACAATTAAAATAGTGGTGAGAGGAGCGCCAATAATAGGGCTGGTTAATGCCATCATTCCACAAATGGCATAAACCACAACACCAGAATTAGGCAGACCGATAAAGTTTAGCAATGACCAACTTAAAGCACCGAATAAGATGCCGATTAACAAGGATGGACTGAACACTCCGCCTGCAAAGCCAAAACCAATACAAATTGCAGTTAAGCCCATTTTTGCGATGACCAGTAACACCAGTTCCCAACTTTCAAATGCTCCTTCAATTGTGGCAAAACGTAGAGCTTCTTTACCCAGACCGAGAACATCAGGCAGTTGTAAGGCAACTAAACCAACAATGAGGCCTGCTAAGGCGGGACGAAACAGAGGAGGAATGGGGAGTCGGGAACCCAATTTATTACTAGCGGCAATTAAGCGCATAAAACCCACCGCTAAAAAGGCGCAGGCGATACCGATCAAAGCAAACAGTGCAAATTCATAGCCATAATCCACGCCATTAAAATTGACCAAAAACAGAGGAGGGCGCTCGAAAACAATATTAGCGATGACGTATCCTGTCGCAGCAGCCACGGTAGTGGGTGCAAAGGCTTGTAAAGAATAGTGTCTCAGAATGACTTCGTGAGCGAAAACCATGCCTGCAATAGGTGCATTAAATGCCGTTGATATAGCCGCCGCAACACCACAAGCAATGGCGATCGTTTGTAAATTTGGAATATTTAAATGCAACTTAGAAACGAAATTACCCGCAATGGTTCCCATATAAACCATTGGCCCATATTGCCCTACCGAAGCACCACTGCCTATTGAGACCATTGCGGCAAGAGTAGAAACAGCGCCTGAACGAAAACTGGGTAAAGGGGTTCGAAGCTGGACTGCACGAATTGCATCAGGGGGGCCTAGAGGGCGTTTCTCAGCAGAAAATTTCTGGATTAAGAGACCTGTAATTAATCCACCGAGTGTCGGTACGAGGACGGTTGCTAGTGATAATAAAGCGGGGTGTTGGAATTGAATGCGAGATCGCGGGGAAATGAGTAATAAGTCACTTAGCCAATCAATCACTTCAATAAAAGCGATTGCGGCAAGGGAGGCGAGGCTACCCAACGTTAATGCCATCAAGGTTAGCGCAATGATGCGGTAGGTAACACGTATGAAAGTGGTTTTAGATTCCATCCTTTAAGCCTAGTCAACAATCTAGCTTTTGGCAAACCACCTAAATTAATCGCGGTAACTTGGGGTGTTATTTCTCCTACTGTTAAAGCATGGTATACGCATCATTTAGCGGCGTTGCTTTCTGATGCTAAATTTTAATAGCCCTAAGTAGATCAAAAAGAAGGTTAGTAGTCGGTCAAAAGCTCCCCCTGCTTTTTTATCATTTTCCGTCACTTTTTCTTCAGGGTCTTCTGTTCTTACATCATCATTTATAATCGTTGCAATGGCCCTTTTACGCATGAGTACGACATGAGAGCTCGGCTCGGATAATAATAGCCAGAAGGTTTCATTCTCTTCTATTAGCCGATCTGCTGTTATATCAACACTGACCGTTTTTGATGTTTTTCCCGCTGAAATAAATAACGTTCCGCTTTTGCTGGCAAAGTCGCTACCTGCGCGTGCGGTATCGCTAATAGTTTCATATTTTATGGTGGTATTAGTCTTTGCGGCTTGGTTTAAGTTAATGGTAAAGAGGGCTTTAGTGACTCCTGAATTGCCCTCAACCACAGAGATATTATTCATGCTTACGTTGACGGGGTTGACGGCAGTGTCATTGTCGATGACCGTGCCTTTTGTGACTAGGTTTCCAGCGGATGCTAACTGTACATTCTGTGGTGAACTTAAAATGAAGTCATAAGTTCTATCCCCCTCTGCAATGGTATTACCGATGATTAATTGTGATATGGTTTTGCTCGATTGTCCTATCGCAATATTGACGGTTTCCTCTTGGATTTTGCGATTCGTGTTGTTGTCATAAATAGCATATTGAATCGATACGGGTTGAGTTGCGGCTTTATTAAGGCGAATAAGGTAGCTCAATGTTTTAGTGCCAGAATCGCCCTCTGTAATGGTGGGTGAGTTCACGCTCGCGATGGGTTTCTTTTCTTCTTGTGCAGATTGATCAATGGTTATTTCACCGTTAGACAGTGCAAAGAAAATATTATCACTACAAGCCACCATGATGCGTGCTTTTGTCACAGCCTTGGTGCGATCAGGGAGGGTGAAAAATTGTGAGCCATCATTGGGCGTTTTCAATAATAAATCCTGTGATGCGCCCTCTTTAGTGAGTAGTTTTATATCCACATGATTGCAGTTGACAGGCGACCAGCTTGTGCCTGCTTCATTCCATCTCACTTCAATTCTTTCATTAGTCTGATATAAAGTGGAACTTACTTGCGAGATGACTTTAAATGGCTTGCCGCTCGTTGTTATTTTGGTATCTGCGCGTGCTATGCCGCCCTTATTATCTCTAACGGTCGTCGCAAATTTTAAATCACGATTAGTTAGTGCTAATTGCTCGCCTGTGATTGGCAACCCACCAAATAATGTCGTCAGTTGTGGAAAGTAACGCTGCTTAGAAAGAGAGGGCAAATAACTACGAAAGAGAGGGTTGTCGCCGGCATCAATACCAACTCTCGTTGCTGTTCCATTCGCATCTATTTGATCCCATGTATAACTTAAATGATCCCCATCAATATCCGTTGCAACACTGCTTAATTTAAACGGTGTATTGATCGGAATATAAAATCGTGTCTGAATGCTAAGGCTGGGGCTGTTGTTATTACTCGCCGTTTTAACACCACAATTTGCTTTGCTACTGTAGCGAGTATAATGATTGATCTGATCGATACTGACTGCATTAAAAACGGCTTCTGAGTTGTGTTGTAAGTTATCTGCACCACAAATACCCGCATAGGACATAACAGTGCTACCGCTACCAGGTTCTACCGCTGTATCCGCTTCACGGTTTCCGCCGCTACAGTTTTTTTCAATACTATTAAAGCTATGTGTTGCGCCTAATTGATGCCCCATTTCATGTGAGACATAATCGATATTAAAACTATCGCCATAGGGGCTAGGTGAGCCTGTGATACCCCCTGCTTTATGGGATTCTTGATTGGCACGACACGCACCGCTGAGTAGCGCTAAACCCCCTGTCCCAGCTCCCCCCAAAAGATGTCCAAGGTCATAGTTCGCATTACCAATAACCGTTTCCATATTGGCAATGTTTTCATCCAGCATATCGTAAGGGCTGCCACTTGAAAAAGGATCAGAAGTGCTCTTTAGATAGATGATCTTGTCATTATTCGCCACTAATTTAAAGCGTATTGCAAGGTCACGTTCATAGATTTCATTGACACGGTTGATGGTTGTTAATATGGCACTTAATGCAGACATTTTAGTGCCGCCACTTAATGCCGTGTACTCTGCTGTGGCGGCGACAGCCAAGCGATAGGTAATGAGTGGCTTCGCTATTTTAGTTTCTATTTTTAATGGCTTGGCAGCGCGATTACTTGATTTTGGCGGGGGGATCACAACCTCATTATAATCAGAAGTGTGTTGGAATAATTGCTTGTTTTTTTGTTTGCTAAAGCTGTTATAGAGTTTGTTTGTTCCTGATTTTGATGGTTTAAGCTGTTTATGGAACGATGTTTTATCAGGATCAATAAAAATAGTGTCGCCACTTTCTAATGTCAACATGGCATGAAAACCCGCCTCGCTAAAATCAATGCGTCCCTGAATATTTTTACCATCAGCGGCCTTTATTTTCCATGTTTTAAACTGAGGCAATTTATCCGCTAAAGATGCTTCCATCATCGCGTACTCAGTGGCAATAACCGCCAACATTGAGCCATCAGGCAGTGGTAAATTTATTATTTTATGGGTCTTGCTGGCATTTGTTGACGGTTGTTGGCTAAGCGCCGCTCTCTCGTGTGTATTCTCAGCCAAGAAAAGTTGCTGGCGTAATGCCGCCTCATCTAAACGCAATAGACGAGCAGAGTAGGGTGATAATGCGCCTGAGAGTGACGATCTTAATTGTTTAACCGACGCGTGTTGATCCGTTGAAACATCTTCCCAAATAGGGTTGGCAAGAATATTAGTGGATATAAATAAGCTTAAAGCAATAAGGGTTCTACGCATGATGGGAGTCCAATTTATTGTTATTGTTTTTGTAGCTATAAGGGGTATTTAAAACGGTTTGAGAGTGGGGGTAGTAGCTACTACATTAATGGATATTCATTATTGCAAAGTGAAGCTGAATAGCAAGTAAATATTATAGCTATAAAAACAATCAACCAAATAAATCAGATAGAAGGTTGTAAGTAATTAATTTTATTCACTATATAAGTGGGTAAAAGAGAGAAAAACAGGACTTTTATCAGGGAAGGATTATTTTTCTGTTAGATTAAATGATAGAATGCAGATTAAATTTACTAATACTATCAATAAAGAAATTACACAATGCAAAGCTCTGTTCTCGCGATCATTTTTTTTCTTATCTCTGCTGTTGCGACAGCGTCCTTCTACCGTTTTGATGGGTTGATTGTGGCAATGGCGACTCTCTTAGGCTTTGTGCTAGGACGCACCAATCAATTACATAAAGAAGTGAGTAGTCTACGTGAGGCAATGGCTAAAGATTGGGAGCAGCGGGTTCGTGATAAACCCATTGTAAAGTCAGCCTCAGGAGGTCAGGAAAATACAGAAACAATCGGCACGCCGCAAGAAGCAACGCAAAAAATACCCGTAGAAAAAGCGCCAGAATCTTATCAAGCCGATCAGAGTGACACCGCAATAGAGAAAACCAGCCACACGCAAAGCACACCAAAACCAAATGATCAGCAAGTGGCAACCCCATCAGTGCCAAGCACGATTGATAACGCCATTTCATGGGTGAAAGGTTATTTTACAGGGGGGAATTTATTTGTACGTATTGGTATATTGATCCTATTTTTTGGTGTCTCATTTCTTTTAAAATACGCGGCGGACAAAGGGGTATTTCCGATTGAATACCGTCTAATGGGCGTTGCCATCGGCGCGATTGCTTTACTCTTATTTGGCTGGTCACTACGTGATAAAAAACCAACGTATGGATTATTACTCCAAGGTGCAGGGATTGGTTTGCTCTACCTTGATGTTTTTGCCGCATTTAACCTCTATCATTTTATCCCGCCATTACCATCTTTTGCGCTCCTATTTGTTATCAGTCTATTTGCAGCAGCATTGGCGGTATGGCAAGATTCGCGTTCATTGGCAATCTTTGGTTTTACAGGCGGTTTCCTAGCGCCTCTATTGACCTCCACAGGTGCTAATAACTATATTGGATTATTTAGTTACTACCTCATTCTCAATTTTGCCATTGTTACCATTGCATGGTTTAAAGCATGGCGCGAATTAAATTTACTCGGTTTTTTATTCACCTTTGTTGTAGGTGCGTCATGGGGTTATTCTGCCTATCAAGCGGATAATTTTGCCACGGTTGAACCCTTTCTCATTATTTTCTTCCTTTTTTATGTGTTGATCGCCGTTTTATTTGTGTTACGCCAACCAGAAAAACGGCGTGGCTATGTTGATGGGAGTTTATTATTTGGCGTACCACTGGCGGCATCAGGATTACAATATGCACTGGTGAAAGATTTTGAATACGGCATTTCCATCTCCTCCTTTGTCATTGGCGCATTTTATTTATTTTTAGCGGGGTTTTTATGGAAAAAAGCAGGGAATGCACTGCGTTTATTATCCGAAGCTTTTCTTGCATTAGGGGTGATTTTCACCTCATTGGCAATCCCCTTTGCGCTCGCTCCCAGCCATACCGCCGCCGCATGGGCATTAGAGGGGTTAGGACTCATCTGGCTAGGTTCACGCCAAAATCGTCTTTCAGTGCGAGTGTTTGGATTGTTGTTGCAAGCTGGTGCAGGTGTCTTCGTTGTGTATGGCTTTATCGCGCATCTATTGACGACTCATACAGAAATGCCATTTATGAACACAACTTTTATCAGTACATTCATGATGTCTATCGCAGGACTTTTATCCGCGAGATTATTAGCCGTGGATTTTTCAGCTCGCAGGACATGGGAAAAAACGGTTAGCAATATTTTATTGGTTTGGGGGCTAGCATGGCTATTCTCAGGAACACTGTATCAAATTGCGGACTCTATTGATGATAAATGGCTAACCGCAGGATTTTTACTGTTATCAACAGTCGTTAGCTTCATTTTTATGATCGTCGCATTGCGCGCCAAGCCCCTGTGGAAACAGGCGTGGACGGTTGCCATTGCCTTATTGCCTGCTATGATAATAAGCGCACTGATACAGTCCGATGCGGCATTCGGGCTAAATATAACGTATGACCATCCATTTCGTGATGGCGGTTGGTTGGTCTGGCCCTTAGCATTTGTTGCGTTATATCTCGTTATTTTTCAGTTCGATCAACATAAAATAAGCCCATCACTACGTCCTCTTATTCATACGCTAAGTGCATTACTGTTAGTCATAATAGTCACATGGCAAGGCGCGCATCAATTATTATTTTATATTGCACAAGAAACAAGCTGGGCAAAGCTATGGTTCGCTATTCCTGCCACTATAGCGCTTTGGTATAGTGTTAAATCAACCCGCTGGCCTGTTGAGAATAATAGGCATCGTTATCGACAACAAACAGGGTCGGTGTTGGCAATTTATTTAATTTTATGGGGATTATTCGCCGTAACTTCACGCGGAAGTTCAGACCCTTTGTTATGGCTACCATTATTAAACCCGCTTGATATTACGTTGGGGATTGTACTCTTCACGTTATCTGCATGGTGGCAATCACTGGGTAATAACGCGTTAATCGCAAATATCAGTCAGTTTAAACCCAATAAAAGCCTATTCGCCATTGGCATCGCAGGGCTAATCTTCCTATGGTTAAACTTCACCTTATTCCGCATTGCCTCACACTGGTTTGACGTACCCTATAATGCACAAGACTTATACCACTCAAACCTAGTGCAAACTGCAGTATCTGTTTTATGGGCGTTATCAGGTGTGCTACTGACTATTTACGCAAGCCGTCAAAAAATGCGTACCGTGTGGATAGCAGGTGGGGTTTTATTGGGCATGGTGGTGGTTAAACTCTTTACGGTAGATTTATCATCGTTAAGTAGTTTGGCTAGAATAGTATCATTCTTAGTGGTTGGGGTTTTGTTGACAAGTATTGGGTATTTTGCGCCATTGCCTGATCAGGGGGAGGAAGAAGAATGACACAGAAAAAATTAAGAGGAGTGCCGTGATTGTCGTTTATTGGCTGTACCCGTTTTGTGCTTTTTAGCGATTGATTGCTGTTGCATAAAATCGGGTAAACCTCGTTGCCCACTACGCTGATAATCTTGCACTAGTACTAATTTTAAAAGTACTTCATTGGCATCCATCTCTTCTGTCATCACACGATAAACCAAATCAAATAAACGTTTTAAGGCAATTTTCCATGTGCTTCCTGATTGTGCATAAAGTGTATCACTCAATTGCAAAAAGCGCTTAAAGGGTGAGTCTGCTAAAATCAGTGGCAATGTTTTAGGGAAGCGTCCAGAGTTGGCGATCATATCCCAATATCGTGCAAAGCGATTAACCCGTTGCAGGGTGCTAAAGTCTATATCACGGGTGCTAAGAATATTATAAGGGGGGAGCGGGTTGTAGCGTAGCTGATATTCATCGGTATGACGGTTAATCGGCGCACCCCGTAGGCGCTTTAATATCCCTAGCTGTATTTCCTGTGGATTTAGGGAAACCAGTAAGTCAAAACTTTTGGCAAAATTTTCTAAAGAGTCCTGTGGTAAACCAAAAATTAAATCCGTATGTAAATGCGCGCCTGTCTTTTGTCTTAGCCAGCGTAAATTTTCACAGGTTTTTTCATTATCTTGACGACGGCTAATCAGTTTTTGAATATCAGGGTCAAAGGTTTGTACGCCAATTTCAAATTGCAATGATTCAGGGGGAAATAGGGTGAGCACTTGTTTTAATTTGTCAGGTAAATTATCCGGTATCACCTCAAAATGAAGATAAAGATCATCGCTCATGCGCGCTAAAAAAAATTCCAAAATGGCCACGCTAGTGGCTACTTTAAGGTTAAAGGTGCGGTCAATAAATTTAAAATTGCGCGCACCACGTTGGTATAACTGCTCTATTTCTTCTAAAAAATTCCCTAGTTCAAATGGTTTAGCGGTTTTATCTAAAGAAGATAGGCAAAATTCACATTTAAACGGGCAGCCGCGTGAGGCTTCTACATATAGGACTCGATTACGAATATCCTCTTCATTATATAAAGTATAAGGTAGCGTGAGCTTGTCGAGTGCAACCAAGTCACCTTGAATCATTTTATTTAGGGGCTTGTTGCCTTGTAATATTTGTTCACACAGTAAGCGAAAACTAATTTCCCCTGCCCCCATGACGACATAATCTGCTAACTCAACCACATTAGGCTGATCAGGTGTGTGACTGACTTCTGGGCCACCTAAAACAATGGTTACTTGAGGGGCAATCTGCTTGAGCAGGGCAACGGTTTGCGTGATTTCCGCTATATTCCAAATATAAACAGAAAAGCCGATAATTTTAGGCTTTTTGTTTAAGAGTTTCTCTGCAATATCCAGCGGACGTTCATGGATAGTGAATTCATCAAGAGATGTTATTGCTTGTAACTCGCCTAAATTAGCATAGAGATAACGCAGACCAAAAGCGCAGTGGATATAGCGTGAGTTGAGTGTGGTGAGGATAATGTCAGCAATAGGCAGGGTGGTTTTTGGCATGACGGGGACTGTAGCATGATGCCTTTGGGAATTGAATAATTGTTCTTATTCTATGAGAATAATGAAATAAAAACAGGCTACATACAAAGGTTAACAATGAGCTAGCGAGGATGACAAATAATGGTTATCGGCTATCAGAAGCATTGAAACAGCATTTGTTAGTATTATCAGGAGAATAAAAAAGGGCGTATCAAACGATACGCCCTTTTAATGCGAGCAATGACCCAGAATAAGCGGAGTCATTAGCAATCGTTAAAGCAAAGGAATCATCAATAAAGCAACGATATTGATTATTTTAATCAATGGGTTGATTGCAGGCCCTGCTGTATCTTTATATGGATCGCCAACAGTATCACCCGTAACGGCCGCTTTATGCGCCTCAGAGCCTTTACCGCCGTGATGGCCATCTTCGATATACTTCTTCGCATTATCCCATGCACCCCCTCCTGTGGTCATTGAGATGGCGACAAAGACACCCGTGATAATAGAGCCTAGTAGTACGCCACCGAGTGCTTGCGCGCCTAAGAAAAGTCCAACAAAAACAGGGATTAGGATAGGCAATAAGGAGGGAATGATCATTTCCTTAATCGCTGATTTAGTGAGCATATCAACCGCTTTAGAATAATCAGGCTTTTGTGAGTAATCCATAATGCCAGGCATTTCTTTAAACTGGCGGCGTACTTCGATCACCACTGAACTTGCCGCACGTCCTACGGCCTCCATTGCCATTGCACCAAAGAGGAAAGGAATCATGCCACCAATTAAGAGGCCAATAATAACCATGTGATTTGAGAGATCAAAGGTTGTATGAACGCCTGTGTGCAGTTCTAGTCCATGCGTAAAATCAGCAAACAAGACCAAGGCCGCTAAGGCCGCTGAGCCAATGGCATAGCCTTTAGTAACGGCTTTGGTAGTATTACCAACTGCATCCAAGGCATCCGTTTTTTCACGAATATCTTCTGGTAAGTTCGCCATTTCTGCGATACCACCCGCATTATCGGTAATAGGACCGAATGCATCCATTGCAACGATAATACCCGTCATAGACAGCATTGAAGTTGCTGCAATTGCGATACCGTATAAACCTGCTAATGCATGACCTGCCCAAATACCAAAACAGATAACCAATATAGGCGCTGCGGTTGATTTCATCGACATGCCAAGCCCTGCAATCACGTTGGTTCCATGACCTGTTTCTGACGCTTTTGCTATGTGCTTAACGGGACTAAACGAGGTGGATGTGTAGTAGTCAGTAATGACCACTAATAAGGCGGTAACCAATAGACCAATTAAGGATGCACCCCACAACTCCATTGTGCTTGATTGACCATTGTCAGCCATCAACCATGCGGTGACAGGGAAAAAGAGAACTGCTGAGATAGCGCCAGATACGATTAAGCCTTTGTACAAGCCTTTCATCACATTTTTATCAGAACCAACCGAGACAAAATAAGTACCAACAATAGAGGCTAGAATAGAAACAGCGCCCAATACTAGCGGATAGACCAGTGCGTTTGCTGAGTTTGCAAAGGTTAAAGCACCCAGCATTAAGGTTGCAATGATGGTAACCGCATAAGTCTCAAATAAATCAGCGGCCATGCCCGCGCAATCACCGACGTTATCGCCAACATTATCAGCAATAACGGCTGGGTTACGTGGATCATCTTCAGGAATATTATTTTCGACTTTACCCACAAGGTCAGCACCCACATCCGCACCTTTAGTAAAGATGCCGCCACCTAAGCGAGCAAAAATAGAGATTAGTGAGCCACCAAATGCTAATCCAATAAGCGGTGATAGATCGATACTTTCACCTTCAGGCGTATAAAAGCCGAGTAAGGCAAGGTAGGCAGCGACACCAAACAAACCTAATCCAACGACTAACATGCCAGTAATCGCGCCACCTTTGAAGGCAACCTGCATCGCCGCATCTAAGCCATTTTTAGCCGCTTCTGTGGTGCGGATATTGGCGCGTACCGACACGTACATGCCAATAAACCCCGCTAAACCAGAAAACACAGCACCGAGCAAGAATCCAAATGCTGTCAGTGTTCCCAGAACGAACCACAGAGCAATAAATAAGACGACACCAACAATCGCTATCGCGCCATATTGACGTTTAAAGTAAGCATTTGCGCCTTCTTGAATAGCGGCGGCGATCTCAACCATTTTTTCACTACCACTGGGGCGTGATAGCACCCATTTGATGGTGTAGAAGCTATACCCTAATGCTGCAAATGAGCAAAGTATAGCGATGATAATTCCTGTCGTCATAAAAAAACCTCCTAGGCAAAATAAGTCAACAAGGTCTTATGAGCATCCAAAGACCCTATAATTAAAAACTGCGTACTACTAATAGTCTAAGCTACTAAAACTAGCAAGTTAGTTGTTATAATAGCGTTGATTAATGTCAATTATAAAGGCTCATTAGGATAGGCTATAGGACGAAATAATCGTCTAAATTCAACCTAACACTTTAATAAATATTATTTTTTACCTTTGTTTTTTTGATATTTTAGTATCTGTTTTTTTTTGATCTTTTTTGATCTTATTTGATCTTATTATTGGGAATGCCATGTTGAATATCTCAAATAATGTCCAACTTGCTGATTGGGAAATTGAAATAAACGCCATTCGCTCTCAAGGGGCGGGTGGGCAAAATGTCAACAAAGTAGCAACTGCTATTCATTTGCGCTTTGATATTCAGCATTCAACGTTACCCCCTTATTATAAAGAATGCTTGCTAAAGCGCTCTGATCAAAGAATTACAAAAGAAGGCGTGATCGTGATTAAATCACAGCAGTATCGCACCCAAGAAAGGAATAAAGAAGCCGCATTAGCACGTCTTAAAGCACTCATACAAACAGCGGTAGCGCCTAAGAAAAAACGTCGTTCAACCAGAGCAACGAGAGGTTCGCAGCGTCGGCGCATGGATAAAAAGACACAACGAGGGCAAACAAAAGCACTGCGGCGCAAGGTTGATTATTAAGTGCTTAACACAGCAGAGCGATCAGCCAATCCCGATAAAACACTCGTTATTTTTGTCGGTGGTGCATTAGATCATCGTTATAAACCCATGCTGGATGGTGTTTATACGCCTTATAAAGCGTTACACGCGCATCAGCAGGATATTTATTATGCGTTGCATCATGAGCGTCAACAGATTCTCCAGTGGGTAAGGCATTGGCAAGCTCATCAACACAGGGTCTGTTTAATTGGACATAGCTGGGGCTGTCAAAGCGTGATGGATACCGCGCATGACATAGATGCAAAGAACAGTATTGAATACCTCATTACGCTAGATCCCGTATCACGTAGATATATCAATCAGCGGCGTAAAAAACCTGCTAGCGTAAAACGCTGGGTGAATATTTATATCGATGCTAAACGTTCCCCGCTGGAACGCTCTAATTTAATTGCCCGATTAGGAGGGCGCTGGGATTATCGTCCGTTTGCTGATGAGAATATCTGTTTGCAGCGTCAGTTTGATGAAGAGGTAACGCATGGGAAAGCGGGGTTGATGTTTTCGGCTGTTTATTGGCGTGTATTAGCGTGTTGATCGTCATAAAACACGAACTAAAGTTAGCAACTTTCAGTCACAATTCAAACTATGGACTTGTAGTCCATAGTGGTTGCTTTCTCAGT
>JAGLDQ010000144.1 GCA_023145535.1 Cocleimonas sp.
GGGCGCAAGATTACGCGATGATTAACCGTCGTGAAATGATGCGTATGGTGGTGAAGTCGTTACAGGCAGAACTGCCGCCTTTTGTGGCAACCAAAGAAGCGATTAATTGTCATCATAACTATGTGCAAAAGGAAACCCATTATGGTGAAAATGTTTTTATTACGCGCAAAGGCGCGATCAGTGCCGCAGTCGATCAGTTAGGGATTATCCCTGGTAGCATGGGAGCGAAGTCCTTTATTGTGCGGGGCAAAGGGATGAAAGCTTCATTTTGTTCTTGCTCGCATGGTGCGGGTCGAAAAATGAGTCGTTCAGCCGCTAAACGTCAGTTTAATCGCTTTGATTTAGAAGCATTAACGGAAGGTGTTGAGTGCCGCAAAGATAAAGGCATTGTGGATGAAATTCCTGCTGCTTATAAAGATATTGATAAGGTAATGAAAGATCAGCATGACCTTGTGGAAGTAGTACATACGTTAAAGCAGGTAGTGTGTGTCAAAGGCTAAGGCATTGTCTTTGAATTAAATTTTTGAACCATAAGAAAATAAAAGAGGAAAGTAACGATGCGAAATACAACTAATTTTGAAGAAACAGTCACCTATTTTTCAGGCGATCGCAACACTCGTAACTGACTATAAAAAAAGCAGTTAGAAGTAAAGCGTGAAGTCGTACCGTAATAAATCTATTGAACTTAAGGCATAATTTATTTGTAAGCTTAATAAATTATGATCTGTTTTTTAGCAGTTTACCGCAGGCAATATTAATCTATGCATTCATTCCGAATTGGGATGTTGCAAATAAAGATAGGGAAAAAATAATGAAAAATTTAAACAAATATAAAGAAAATTTGATAAGCCCCAGTAATGGGCGCTGGTATTGGCAACCCTTAATACTAAGGCAATGTATTCCAATACCCATTAAAACCTCTCCAATAGGAGAATTATCAAAAGAGATTTATTATGGAGTTAGAACAACTTAAAGAAATTATTACCTGTCTTTCAGGTGATCGTCATGTGTTTTACTATTTTCGAGACCGTTACGCGTTGATGTTATTAAAAGACTATATTGGTGATACAGCGATGCCCATTAATCAACTGCGTCAATCACCTTATGCAAAGTTGTTAAACAAAGCGATGGTAAAAAAAGCATTAGGGCTTGCAGGAAATGGTGTGATCACCGCCGAGCAATTGGGAATGATTTGGGATGAAAAGCCGCTAGCTTTTGTAACCTCGCTCGCCCAATGGGGAGAGGGCGCAAAAGATTGGCGTTGGAATCAGATGAGCCGAAAGGGTTATCACCTTGTATTGCAATTGAATATGGCAACGGATCATACGGAACAATTTGAGAAATTGGTCAAGCCAGATGATCTGCATACCTTCAATCTGTGTGGTCATCCAACAATGGAAGAAGGTCAGCGTGAAACCCTCGCATGGGTACGCCTTGATCTAGACTTTGCAACCAATGAAGTGCTGATTGAGGAGATTCAATGTGACTGGATTCGCGAAGTGCGAGAAGCGGTGAAAGATGGTTATGACTGGTATGGCGATTATAGCGAGGCAGAGTTGCAGACCTATGCAAATGTTATTTTGGCTCCCTATGCAAAAATTTGGGAAGAAGCCATGTTAGCCGCAACGATTGATTTTATTCGCCATGATCTTGGTATTGATACGATTTATTATCATAGTTTTGAAACAGGTGCGGTATTAAAAAATATTACAAACGATAAACCGCCGCGCTCATTGTATACAAAATTGCCTTCTCGTTTTGCTTTTCAAAAAACAGAGCAAGGCCCTGAGTTTTTGATGCGCGATAAGTATGTCTGTAAGCGTTTAAAACAAGTGAAACAGCCGCACTGGTTTACCTTGCCAAAAGTGGCTTAGAGAAAATAGATCTCTTGTTTTGGCGTGCTTTGCGTCTTTACGAGAGATATTACTTTTAATGATAGAGCATTAAATTGGAGTAAATTATGCCCACAAGAAACCAAATCACCCCGCATCAAAGAGGTAATCCTATTGCCAATAATCCTTTGATGCGTAAAGGGGGGGTACATAAAAAATCACGAACGGCTAAACGACAAAAGCATAAACGTGAAACACGCCGATTAGTGGCAAAATATATGGGAACAGCTCGCGGCCG
>JAGLDQ010000145.1 GCA_023145535.1 Cocleimonas sp.
AATCATTTCAAAGTGTGACCCCTTCTCTTGCGATCACAGGAAAAGTCACTATTGATACACTGGCTGCGCTTGATAAGGCCGTGTCTAAGCTCGATTTACGTGTGCCTGCGATTAAATCAGGGCAAAATCCAATGACCTTTTTATCTAATTTTAGACAATTTAACCTACCCCGAATAGAAGTTGATACGCGGGGTGAAAATGTCTCGTGGGATAGCCCTGATGTGCAAGCGGCTTACGGTATCTTTGTGCAACATTACTGGGAGGTACTAAAAGAAAACCGCATTGAAGCCGATTGCAAAGCACTGGCAATGGTGTTTATGGATCAGTTTAGAAAACAAATGGAGGAAGACACCTTTATTCGTCTGCCACTCCCACGATCCTCACAAGGCTCTATCGGTAAACGCCAATGGACGGTCGCGACACGCACTGATCCAAAAGGATTATTTAGACGCGTTGCTGAGTTGTTTTTTAGGCGACGTGTGCGAGTCAATCGTCCTGGTTATACCGCCCTTAAAAACATTCAGAAACTTGATCCTAATCATGTGATGCTCTATGGCGTTAATCTTCGTTATCCACGGACATCAGCACATCAAATCTCACAGGCAGCAACAATTATTAGCCCTTGGAGTGCCACTTATAGTAATAATGGTGATGTAAGCAAACCTGAAATACTCCTCAATATGTTAAAACCAGGCTACTTAATTTTTATCGATCACACGGGCAATGGCCGTTATGACCATACCGTTAATGTCGTCAAAATAAAAAAAGATAGCGAGCACCGTGTACGCCAATTAACCCTTGCCGTTGGTTCTTATGATGATGTACGCGATAGCCTTGCGGCGACTGTTGTGAATAGCCTTAGTATTCTGAACCAATATTGCGAAGAAGTTGTGATTGATTTTGACGAAAATGAACGGGTCATCCGATCAGAAGTAACTTATTCATCGGAGCCTAACTATGTTGTAAAGACGCGCTATAGCGCTAGAACAACGATAATGGAAGGAAAAAGCGGTGGTAAACTGAAAATCTCGCGCTGGGGATAAATCACCAAGAAAAAAGCATAATGATTAATTTGTCATATTTTGACGGACAAAAATCCATTCAAATCATTGTTTTTTATCGATAAAATAATTACTTGTCATTTTATAACCATAAAATGTATAAAGTTCAGCCTTTATTCAGCAAGTTTTGGGTATTATTTCCGCGTCTTCAGTGATAACCACTTAGACGGGGTTTGTGGTAGTGGTTTCATTGATTGACGGGATAATGCTAATTAAAATAAGATTTCCACCATTAATGACACTCAATGGTAGATATTTAGCCCGTTTCAATTGAAGACAAGGTCTTTGCACAAAATCGGCCATGATTGGGGAGCTGGTTTGCTGGAGCAAGACAACTGGTTTGGGTTTACGGGGGTATTTCCAGACCAACACTACTGAAGCGGATAACTTTGTTATCCGCTTTTTTTTGCCTGCAATTCAAGCAAACAATCTCTTTACCCCTACCGACTCATTATTTTCAATCATTAATAGAAATTCACACAAAAGCTGAAATTTTCTACTAGCCTTAATAGGAGCGTTTCACATAACGCTTATCTAATAAATAAAATTGCTAACAGGGAGAATAAAGCAACATGAGTAGATTAGACCCCAAAGAAATACAAGCCCAACTACAAGCGTTTAAAGACAACGCAACAGAGGAAATGAATCGCCAACCAGAAAAAATAGTGGTGCAGAATGAAAGTGCTTTTGGTACCGCATTTTCAATGGATGATATTGATGCTAAACGCTATTTGGATGCCCGTGAGATAGTACGTGACTCTTTATTAGAGCGTGTCGATCCAGAATCAAGTGATAAAGCGCCCTTCCAGTCCAATGATAATGCCGCCGACTTGGTTGATGATTTTCAATATAACAATTTACAAAAAATGGCAGATGCTAATCTTACCGCAGCAAGGATACCTGAAAACCCGTGGTCTGATGATTATTGGGCACTTTATCAAGGTATATTAGGCAATCGTTATAGTGATCTTAATAATCCTTCATCACGCAATTGGCGTGAAAATAAAGATTATATTGATAGCCACCCTGCCTCGGCTATTTTACAAAGCGGGAGCGCGGCACGCATTAATGCTTTATCTCCTTCTGAAAAATATGATGCCATTATTGGTGATAGTTCAGGCGCATTGACGCAAGCGATGTGGGCTGAAGGAGAATATTATTATGATAATTTTGGTGAGGTAGAAGCATGGATGGGCATTTGTCATGGCTGGGCACCTGCTGCCTATATGCTAGCACGTCCAACAAACGCTGTGACGTTATCAACGCCTGATGACATACCAATCACATTTTATCCCTCGGATATTAAATCATTGGCAACCTTATTATGGGCCAATATAAATACTCCCTCACGCTTTATAGGGGG
>JAGLDQ010000146.1 GCA_023145535.1 Cocleimonas sp.
AAATGTTCGCCTATATAAAGTGCGGAATATTAATTTGTAAGGCGAGTTTTCTCTAAGAGGAAGACTTCTTAATATTCCCTAAAAAGAAAATATCACTATACGGATTAATCGCTTGCGCTCTAGGTGCAAACATTTGCAGCATCTAGGTTTAAATACGTACAAAAAAAAAGGTTAGATGCCAAAACATCCAACCCTTTTTTATTCCTGAAATAACTCAGGAGAATCGTTTACTAAAAAAAACTAGCTATTAACGACGATTCTGCATAAAGCGCTGTAAAGCACCACGTGTACCAGAACCAACGATTCCATCGATAGGTCCTTTATAATAGCCTTTTGCTTTCAACTTACGCTGTAATGCATAAACATTAACAGGAGTCTTTGGCTTCATATTAGGAACGTGAACCTGTGGCACTTGACGCACTTGTCCTTGTTTACGACAACTGTATCGATGACTATGATTCTTATTGTTCATTCTATGGTTATGACGATATGAATCAGTACAACCTGGAATAGCACGATGTGTATGACCTGATTGAGGTCTTACTCTTTTAGCACCACTACAACTATAGCGATGAGAATGTCTGCTATTCTTAAACTTATGTACGTGTTTTATTGATTTAGTACAACGGTTTGCAGCATGACCATGAGCCCACTTATTATAACGTACTGCTGGGCGTACTGGAGGACGTACAGTACGTACTGGCTTACGACACCCATATTTATGAGAATGTCTTGCAGAATTGTACTTATGTGTATGACGAACGGACTTAGTACATCCTGGAATAGCACGATGTGTATGAGTATATCGTGAACCTGTTGAACGAGGCTTAGCGCCACTACAACTATAACGATGCGTATGACGTGCGTTCTTAAATTTATGATTATGTCTTACTGACTTAGTGCAACGATTGGCTGGGTGGAAGTGACCACTCTTGCGAACAGGTGGTTTAGCACACTTAGCACGACAAACTTCTTTAATAACCGTCTTTGTTTTGTACTTAATAACCGTTTTTACTACGGGCTTAGGTGCTGGAGCTGTCTGTATTTGAGACTGAGAAGCCATTTGCTGAGAAGCGCCGCCCGCATTCTGTGCTTGTGATGCACCAGCCATTTGAGAACCACCGGCAACTTGAGAAGCTCCATCAGAACCCCCTGCGATCTGCTGCTGACTACAACCTGTAGCGATAAAACCAGCCATCACTAGTGTTGCTATTGATAATTGATGTGCATTTTTCATATTTTACATCCTTTGAGATATTTTATTTGCTTAAGATTAGATTGAACAAACTAATTCAGTCACTTATGTTTATCCGCCTCTGGAGTATAGTATTTTTTGTGCCGACATTCAAAAAAAAGGGTGTGTTTTTCGCCTACTTTTAACGCTAAATTGTCTTTTTTACCAAAAAAACAGATTTTCCGCCATTTTTAGGTGTTTTTTTACAACAAAAAAGGCAACCTGTGAGGGGTTGCCTTTAAAATAGCACAAAACAAAATCTTCCTGACAGAAGTTTTTATCTATCGGAGTGTTTTTCCGATACGGTGAATCATTTCAATCTGTGCTTTTGCAGCATCTAACTCTGCCCGAACAGCCTCATAATCCAAATCATCAGGATCTTTACCTTGTAATGCTTCTTCGGCACGTTGTTGCGCTTCTTTCGCCGCTTCCTCATCCAAGTCTTTTGCACGTAGCGCCGTATCAGCCAATACGGTAACAACATGAGGCTGAACTTCCATCACACCACCTGCAACAAACAAAGAAGCACTCCCTTCTTCTGTCACATAACGTAATTCACCCGCTTTTAACGTCGTGATTAGCTGTGTATGGCGAGGCATAATACCTAAATCACCCATTTCTCCTGGTGCAAAAAGCTCTACTACTTCGCCAGAAAAAAGTGAGTTTTCAGCGCTTACCACATCCAGTTGCATTGTTGTAGCCATAACCGTCACCCTTGGTAATTAAGATTTTTCCGCTTTTTCAATTGCTTCTTCAATACCACCGACCATATAAAAGGATTGCTCTGGTAGATGATCATACTCACCAGCAAGAATTCCTTTAAAACTAGAGAGCGTATCTGCAAGAGAAACATATTTACCTGGCGCACCCGTAAAGACTTCAGCAACATGGAAGGGTTGAGATAGGAAGCGTTGAATGCGACGCGCACGAGCAACGGTTTGCTTATCTTCTTCCGATAATTCATCCATCCCTAGAATCGCAATAATATCTTGCAACTCTTTATAGCGCTGTAAAACACCCTGTACACCACGCGCAATCATATAATGCTCTTCACCAATCACTAGAGGATCAAGCTGACGCGAAGTCGAGTCAAGTGGGTCAACCGCAGGATAAATACCTAATTCTGCAATATTACGTGATAGTACTAAGGTCGCATCTAAGTGAGCAAACGTTGTTGCAGGGGATGGATCCGTCAAGTCATCTGCTGGCACATAGACCGCTTGGAATGAGGTAATCGAACCCGTTTTAGTCGATGTGATACGCTCCTGAAGCGCCCCCATCTCTTCGGCTAATGTTGGCTGATAGCCTACCGCGGATGGCATACGTCCTAATAATGCCGATACTTCTGTTCCTGCCAAAGTATAACGATAGATGTTATCAATAAACATCAAGACATCACGACCTTCATCACGGAAGTTCTCAGCAATCGTCAAACCTGTTAGCGCAACACGTAGTCTATTGCCTGGAGGCTCGTTCATCTGCCCATAAACCAAAGCAACTTTATCTAATACGCC
>JAGLDQ010000147.1 GCA_023145535.1 Cocleimonas sp.
ACAACAGAGGATTAAACAGCGCATCGCGTATCAACAGGCTGTTGCGGATATTGAACAATTGAAAAAAAGTATCCATACCGTAATCAATAAGGAATACTGTAGTTTTGATGAAGCCTTGAGAAAAATGAAGTACACCGAACTTTGGGCTAAAGCAATTGAATGCCTAGAGCAAACAAAAAAAGCGTGTTGAGGTAGAAGGTGATGAACCACTAATCACAATGGAGTAATGGCAAGCCATCAGGTAGCTTGCCTGATGGGTGTTTGATTTAAGCCGAAACTTCCGTCATAACAGGATGCTGAATGCCTTTGCGCTCTTCATCAAAACGACGATAGCTTCCTTCCGAGTTCACACCTGTCAATTGAAATGATGACCTTATTTTACCCTTTTTTTTTAAATTATTGAAAAACAAGTAAGCTTCATTCACATCATCCGTTGAACTGTAACGACAAAGATCAACAACATGAATATTGTTTTCGTGCAAATAGCCTTTTTTATCAAGGTCTGAAACTGCCTCTAAAATACGTTTTTCCTGATAAGCCTTGTAGACATTTACGATCAAAGTCACCATAGCTAAAACAATCAATAACGCTAATACAATTATAACTTCCATAATATTCCCCTTTTCCCTTCTTAATGCTTAGAACAGTAGCTTTAAACTAAGGTTCATTGATCTACGTAATAATTATTTTCTTTATTAAGCATAAGTACAATATATCACTATGATCATGTATTAATCAATAAATATAACTAATTAAGTACAATAGTAAATTTTATTAGAAATAATGAGGTATTAGGAAGAATTTTACCGAGAGGTGGTTTGAAAATATAGCTTTGCAAACCGACAATAGAAACATCCTAGCAGGGATTGTAGCCGTTTCTATTTTCAGCCAGACTCTTCTTACTGAGGCAAAAGAACACTGCTCAAGGAGAATAGACTTTTATACAAGAGGTAAAATGCAAATAAAGCCAGCCCTGCTAAAATCAAGTAACTGCCCGTATCAAGAAAGACTTCATTCAATATAATAAGATACCCTGTTGCTTTAAAGCTGTGATAAACATTGATAATTAAAGTCGGTAGCGGAATTAAAAGTACAAGGCTGAGAATGCCATTTAATAGATTATTAGTTTTTTTTGTCATATTTTTATTAGGATAATTGTAGGTTTATTACGAAGCGATATAGGTAAAAAATAGAGTAAAAAATAACCAACTCATAAAAACTACTTTATCGAAAAAGGACTGAATTGAAGATGAATAATGTTAGCCAATAGTCTATAAGTACTAGTAAAGGAAGGTTATAACCGACGAAAGGATATAAATTAAACAATAATTAATCTGTTATCTTTGAGATCTGAAAAAATAGAAGTCGATAGCGGGGAGGGTTAAAAAATCCCCGCTAAAACGGTGAGGATCGGAGGGGATTAATTAGTAAATTTCACCCAAGGGTATTTAGCATCGCGCTTAACAAAGTTCCAGTATAAGTTACCCGAATTACGCCAAGGATCAAGGACGATACCGTCACGGACTGTTTTTCTTTTTGCCGTTACAACCAAGGTACTATGCTCTTTCCAGTAATTACGTCTAAAAGCAACGGCATGATGAAAATCTAATGTCTTTAAGGGTTTTTTGCCTAATTGTTTCCCCATATCGCGCGTCCATTGCCAGCATAAACCATTTTTACGATAGCCATAGTTGACTAATACATTTTGTAATAGCGGGGGGGATACTAAACCGTATTGGTTTGATAACACCATAGGGTACATAACGCCTTCACGCGCGACAAAATGTGCTTCTTGTGGATCAATATTAGGCCCCAATGTCATAATCGCTTTCTTTAGCGCCAGAATTTTATTTTGCTCTGGCGAGGTGATCGCAGAAACGGTTGTCAGTTTGCTCCTATTATCATAACTGACGCCTTTATAACGAACACTCGAACAGGCCGATAGCAGAAATAAAGCGGTTAGTAGGATTAGAATCTGTGAAGTATTGGTACGTGCAGATCTCATATTAGTCACTCTTGGTGAAATGCATAAGATAGTTAACATCAACATCATTCCCTAGCTTATAACTTTTGAACAGTGGGTTGTAAGTCATCCCACTTACATTGTTTAATTCTAAGTTCTGATGCCTTGCCCATGTCTCTAATTCAGATGGACGTATAAATTTTCCGTACTCATGTGTCCCTTTAGGCAGCATATTAAGAATATATTCTGCACCAACAATAGCAAAAACAAAGGCTTTAGGATTTCGATTGATCGTCGAGAAGAAAACATGCCCACCTGGTTTAACTAATTTACTACAAGCGGCAATAACAGAGCTGGGTGAAGGGACATGCTCTAGCATTTCCATACAGGTGACAATATCGTACTGTTCCGCTTGTTGATCGGCAATTTCTTCAGCGGTAATCTGCTGATAATCAATCTCAACGCCCATTTCAAGACTATGTAACTCCGCAACGGACAACGGTGCTTCACCCATATCAATACCCGTGACTTCAGCACCTTGTCGCGCCATACTTTCCGATAGAATGCCACCACCACAACCAATATCGATAACCTTTTTACCTTCCACTCCTCCTGAATTTTGCTCAATATAATGTAAGCGTAATGGGTTAATATCATGTAAAGGCTTGAACTCGCTGTCCATATCCCACCAGCGATGCGCTAAGGCTGCAAATTTATCAATTTCTTTGGCATCAACATTCATATTTGCTGTTTGCATTTTGAGTTTCCACAGTTATTCATTAATTACGTTAGTATATAGCGATTAGATGCAATTAGGAATTCTGACAAAACCAATGTCTATTTGGTGTTATTGATACTCCAAATTCAACCTGTTTAATGCTAATATTTTATGTAATATCAACTAATTGAGGTGCCTGAGTTTTATGTTTCGTTTTATGATAGGAATATTTTTAGTACAACTGGCGACTGTCGCATTGATTTTTTTATCACCCGATTTAGAAGGTTACGCATGGTTACGCCTCGCTTTTCCGATTGTTATGGTGGGGTTTTTTGCCTCTTTTTGGTTTCAATCAATGGCAAAAGACAAAAGCAAAGACCAGCTAACAAATCTTAAAGATGAGCACAACAAAGCGCAGGCCAAACGTGAAGATTCTTATTTGGCAGAAAAAGCAACGATAAATGATAAACATCTAAAAGAAACCGCAAAAATACAGATAAATGCAGAACGCGCTAAAACAAAACTGGTTAAACAAACACAAAAACAGATCGCAAGAGAAGCAAAAGTTACGCATGGCAAAGCCAACTTTAAAGTAGGTGCTACCTTTGCGGCGGCCATCGGAGCAGGCGCGTTAATGCTACTGATTGAGCTATTTACCTTTGGCTTAATGACATTGACGACAGCAGGCGGTGCAATGGGTGGCTACTATTTACGGGCAAAGAAAGAATCTAAGGGTGAAGCTTTGCTAGAAAGGGAAAAATTAAAATTGCTAGCCGCGAATAAGGCCAGTGAACCCTTCGATAAATCAGCAGAAAAGCCACCTAAGTTGCTTGGTAGATTATTAGGAAGATAGGTTTAATAAATGTTAGTATTTCCTGTTTTTCTAATCTACGGGGATAAAATGAAACCTGATTTTTCAATATTACGCTGGGCTGCTTTATTTGAAGGCTCCTCTTTGCTTCTTTTATTATTTGTCGCCATGCCACTTAAATATTATTTTGGAATACCCGAGGCCGTAAAAATTATTGGCCCACTTCATGGCATCTTATTTCTTAGTTTTATTGTTCTTTTGTTCTCCCATGCCACCAAAGGTGAGCTTAGTCCACTGAAAACATTAACAGGCTTGGTGGCATCTTTTATTCCCTTTGGTACCTTTGTATTTAAAGCCAAGATGTTAAAAGCATCGGCTGACTGATTGAGATGATGGATGCATTAATAAGTAGGTAGAAAATAACGTGATTTTTCATAGGGACAAACTGTATGAAGATAGCAATCGCAGGTGCTGGAATTTTAGGTCATATCACCGCATGGCAACTGCATCAACAAGGGCATAATCTAACGATTTATGAAGCCGATGCAGAAGGCGAAAACTCAGGCGCGGCATGGACAGCGGCTGGTATGTTAACCCCAAATACCGAGCTAGAAGCACCTGATGATGTCCTCGAAATGGGGTTACGCGCATTAAAACGCTGGCCTGATTTAATTGA
>JAGLDQ010000148.1 GCA_023145535.1 Cocleimonas sp.
CGCCACTGTGATCGCACGGATTTAATGCGCGAACAGCCTGCCCTAAGTGAGCATTTTACCCAAGCGTTACATTTGCCTGATGAGTGTTGGCTAAACCCCGAAGATGTAATGAATAGCATCAAAAAACAATTGCTTAACGCAGGCGTTAGCTGGCATGTTAATACCGTGGTACAACAATGTTTACCGCATAAAATAATCACTAAAAATAAACAGCAAGAGGGTTTTGATTGGGTCATTGATACGCGTGGATTAGGCGCAATAAATGACTGGGATGGTTTACGCGGTATTCGAGGTGAAGTGTTGGTGATGCATGCGCCAGAAGTGGATATTACCGCCTTAGTGCGCCTGATTCACCCGCGCTATACGCTCTATATTGTCCCACGTCCTGACCATGTTTATATCTTAGGTGCAACACAGATTGAATCTGATGATAAAGGCCCTATGAGTGTGCGCTCGGCATTAGAGTTACTCAGTGCCGCTTATAGTATCCACTCAGGATTTGCCGAAGCACGTATTCTTGAACTACGTACCAACTGCCGCCCTACTTTGCCAGATCACCGCCCTGCGATTACCCTGCCAGAAAAAGGATTGATTCGTGCCAATGGCTTGTATCGTCACGGCATATTGCTTGCGCCAGAAGTTGCTAATTTATTGATTAGCCAGCTTTAATTTAAACTTGCTTCTCACCTTAGCGCGAGATAATAATTTTATTTCTGATATTGACTTAAAATACTTTTGGTGTCACCACCTAACTGTAACTCACCAGGAATGGTGCAGTTCAGAGGCGTAAAGTCTTCTGTCGCTGCCACCTCATCGTCATTTTCGCGCCCACACGCAGTACAGAGTATTAAGCCAAAAAGAACCAGAGAAACTGTCTGATAAAAAGTATGTTTCATGTTCGTTACTCCTTTTTTCTGCTTGTATTGTAGTAGGGTAGATAACCAGCGCCTCAACAAATAATCACTACTTCCCAACGACTTGACCTACCCGCCGAGGATCAGCCCCTCCTTGTAAACCGTCTTTAGTGACCATAATTCCATGCAAGCCAGAATTTAAATTTTTCACAGTGACCGTGTGGCCCTTTTCCTCAAGCAATTTTTTTAAAGTCATTACACGGGTGTTTTTTTCTAGTTCCGTGCTTCCGTTTCGATTCACATAGTGAGGCAAGTTGATCGCCGTTTGAATATCCATTTTCCATTCTAAAACCCCTAATAATGTTTTTGCAACGTAATTAATAATACGGCTTCCTCCTGGTGAGCCAATCAATAAAATTAAGTTATCGTTTTTATCAAACACCATAAAAGGCGACATTGAGCTACGTGGACGCTTACCCGCTTGAACACGATTTGCGATTTTTTCACCCTCTTTTTCATCACTAAATGAAAAATCAGTGAGTTGATTATTTAATAAAAAGCCATGCACCATTAAGGTTGATCCAAATGCCATTTCAATACTAGAGGTCATTGAAAAACCATTTCCTTCTTGGTCAACAAGACTAAAATGAGTCGTGCTGGGTTGTTCAGGAGAAGTGGAAGTTTTCCAGTTTTGATTGGCGTTCGGCGGTGTTCCTGCCGTTGCTTTTCCCATATCTTTATTTGCATTGACTAATAAAGCACGTTTGGCTAGATACTCAGGATCGATCAAACCTTCAACAGGAACCGCTACAAAATCAGCATCTGCCATATACTTGGCACGATCTGCATAAGCAAGCTTGGTTGCCTGCGTGTACAAATGCACCGCTTCTACTGATAAGGGTTTATATTGCGCTAGGTTTTGGGATTCTAATAATTTTAATATTTGAATCACCGTCATCCCGCCAGAGGTCGGCGGCCCCATACCACAAATTTTATAGTCTTTATAGTTTGCACAAACGGGAGGACGCTCAATTGCCTCGTACTGTGCTAAATCTTTTAATGTCATCAACCCTGCATTATCTTTCGCACCCTGCACTGTGTTGACAATATCGATGGCAATCTGACCTTTATAAAACCCGTTCGCGCCCAATAGTGCCAATCGTTTAAAGGTCATGGCTAATTTTGGGTTTTTCTTAATCGTTCCTGCTTTAATCGGTTCTCCATTAGGAAAAAAATAATGCCAAGCCGCATCATAGCGTCCTAAGGCTGGATTGACTTTTTTTTGTACCGAGCTTGCTAAGTTAGGTGAAATTTCAAATCCTTGCTCGGATAGTCTAATCGCATCAACAAATAAGTCTGACCAAGGCAACTTTCCATAACGCTTATGAACCTTCTCCATCATTGCCACAACGCCTGGTGTGCCAACAGCACGCCCTCCTGCTAATGCCTCCCACCAGTTCATATTGTTGCCCTTTTCTTGAAACAACGTCGCATCCACCTTTAAAGGTGCTTTTTCTCGTCCATCATAGGAGGATAATTGTTTGTTTTTATTATCCCAATATAATGCAAATGCGCCCCCCCCTATCCCGCTGGATTCAGGTTCAACAAGCGTTAATACCATTTGCACCGCAATCGCCGCATCAATTACACTGCCTCCTTTCGCTAAGATTCGCTCCCCCGCTTCACTCGCATAAGGATTAGCAGACGACACCATATAGTGCTTAGTCGTCACCAGTTGCTGGGAAAAACGACCATTTTGAAAAAAGGGATACCGAGATTCTTTTGCAAAACTAGCGTAACTCGTGGAAAGGAGGATAAAAAAGATAACTAAACGCATTCGATAGGAGAACATAGAAGGTACTTTCATTGTAAAAAATCATTCATTGCTAGAAAATTATTTCTAGACCATTGTTATTTAATATGGTGTTATAAATCCTTTGATAGCAAGCTTCAAGTATTATTTTTTATCTTCTCTGCTCACGAAATTTGTTATCCTAACGCCCTAATTACAAAATGCCTGCCCATTTTAAATTCGATGATAAACGATGCCCTCTAAAGATTGATCGTAGCGATTAAAACAGGGGGTATCATTGTAACAATATTGCCGTTGTGCCATAACAATCACAACTTAAGGAACGTGCATGGAGTAACGTCCCAAAGTGCTAACGCAGAATTTTTATTTCAGATTAGATGAGTTCATGAGCCGTATAATCACTTTAGGCAACGAGTGAGATCATCGAAGCTAGGATAAAAAGGTTGCTATGCCCCTAGTGCAAGTTAGAGATCAGGACGTTGTTTCATGCACGTTCCTTACCTAATAAAAAGGATTAAGAGCCCGAATGAAACTAACCTTAAATGGCAAACCCAAAGAATTGCCAGAAATAATGAGTGTAGAAAAAGCAATTGCCCTTTGGCAACCCGAAGCCGAGAAGTTTGCCGTCGCGATTAATGGTGAATTTGTGCCACGCGGAAGCTATGCCAACACCTTATTGCAAGCTCATGATCAGGTGGAATTATTATCACCCATAGTAGGAGGTTGATATGTGGGAAATTGGAGGCAAGCAGTTAACGAGCCGTCTCTTTATAGGCTCAGCACTTTATCCATCATTAGACATCATGCAACAGTCGGTTAGTGCATCAGAAGCGGAGGTCATTACCGTCTCATTGCGTCGCCAAACCAGTGAATACGGTAATGGCAATGCCTTTTGGGATCACATTAAAGCCTTAAATATCAATCTATTGCCCAATACGGCTGGTTGTTTTAGTGCAAAAGAAGCCATTACAACCGCGCAAATGGCGCGTGAGGTGTTTGATACCAACTGGATTAAACTCGAAGTAATTGGCGATGAATACACGCTCCAGCCTGACCCCTTTCAACTGCTTGAAGCAACCAAAGAACTGATTTCACAAGGCTTTGAAGTATTTCCTTACTGTACCGATGATTTAGTACTGTGCGATAAATTAGTGAATGCAGGATGCACTATTTTAATGCCGTGGGGCGCACCGATTGGTACAGGAAAAGGCTTAATGAACCCTTACGCTTTACGCACACTACGTACTCGTTTTAAAGCCATTAATTTGCTGGTCGATGCTGGGCTAGGCGCCCCCTCACACGCCACCCAAGCATTAGAGCTGGGTTTTGATGGTGTATTATTAAACACAGCAATAGCCGAAGCCCATGATCCTGTCCGCATGGCTGCAGGTTTCCGTGATGGTGTCAGGGCGGGACGTAATGCCTTTTTAGCTGGTATTATTCCCGAACGGGATATGGCGCAGGCGAGCACACCCACCATTGGCAAACCCTTTTGGCATAACGAACCTTAGTCAGACTCACGTGTCAGAAATAGAAGGTAATATGTTTTAGATGTCCCTATTAATTTTTTAAGAAAGGTAACACAATGAATAAAATGATGATTGTATCTAGCATTTTTTCTCTGGCTGCTTTAACAGCTTGCGGTGGTGGCGGCAGTAATGACGGTGGCGGAAGTTCTATTGATCCTCAACCCTTTTTGGGTGGTGTTAATGGCATTGACCCTATTACAAAACTAACCTTCAAACAACCAAGAACGACACAAGTTCAAGGGCGCACCGTATTATCTACATCAGAAGGGGGTCATCAGGGGGATATTGGATACGTCACCCAAAAATATAACGATGGAACCAGTAACGAAGTCTTTAAATTGGCCCGTGGTGTTTCATCTTTAGAGATTAAAGATGTGCAAAGAAACCAATCCACTGATGTCTCTTGTACTGATGGCTCAAAGCTAAAAGTTAAAATTTATTCAGATTTCTCAAGTGGTAAAGTTGTCACTACGGGTACGCATAATGGTACAACTATTTCATGTGACTCAGACTTTGACTCCATTTTAATAAAAAATGTATTTGATCAAACATCCATTACTACTCTACTTCACCCTTCTCAAGGTTGGGGAACTCAGTATAATACTGCGAAAAATTCCGATTGCGGGCATTTTATTGAAGACATGAATGGTTTTTCTAAATACTGCACTGGGGCAGAATTGATCAACTATACCCTCACGGATACATCAAACAAGGTGCATAAAATAACCACTAAAGTTACCTTTGAAGGGGATGAATAGGTGCCTCATGAACGCCTCTTCTCTAAAGAAAAAATGTTACGTTAAAAGATTGGGGAAGTTATTCCATCCACGCCCCCTCAGTGGGTGGATATAATCCATCTATTTTGATCGTCAGTGCCTTGTTGAAAACGCCTAAGAGAGGAGGACAACAGTAACATTGAAGATCGAAAAATAAACGAGCAAACGCTAGATTTATGATGTCGACTACTGAATAATGCCTAAAATCTTGATTAGCTAAACAGGACTCTTATGTCAAACCTAACCCTAATTATCGGTAATAAAAACTACTCCTCATGGTCACTTCGCCCATGGCTCTATATGATGCAATTAGGGATTGATTTTGAAGAAATCCGCATTCCTCTTTATACGCCTGATATGGAAGCCCAGCTAGAGCCTTGCTTCTCAGACTCCAAAGTCCCTGTCTTAATTGATGATGGTTACTCCATTTGGGACAGCTTGGCTATTATGGAATATCTCGCGGATAAATTTCCTGAAAACGTCAGTTGGCCTGCGTATATCAAAGCTCGTGCCACGGCGCGTTCGGTTAGTTGTGAAATGCATTCTAGTTATACGGCATTACGCAATGAAATCCCTATGAATTGCCGCACTGAACATACCAAACCATTATCCTCCGAAACTGAGCAGAATATAGAGCGCATAATAGCCCTATGGCGACATTGCAGGCGTTTCTATGGCCAAGATGGAAAATGGTTGTTTAGTCAATTTACCATTGCTGACGCTATGTTTGCACCGATTGCGATTCGCTTGCATCACATTAATTACCCCATGAAGGATGTCGAAGCAGAGTATATGGACACGCTTTATAACAACCAGCATATGCAACGTTGGATTAAAGCAGGACGGGAAGAAATAGAAGTCATTGATGACGGCTTGTAAGGTCTCGCCATGCCATCAGAATTCGAGCTAATCCAAGATTATTTTAACTGGCAGCAAGCCTCTCATTCAGTCCCCATCGGAGTGGGCGATGATGCGGCTGTATTGAACCTTCCTAAGAGTCAAAAGCAACAATTAGTGGTATCGGTTGATACTTTTATCGAAGGCGTGCATTTTCCAGAAAACACGCCGGCGGATGCAATAGGACATAAAGCATTAGCGGTTAACCTCAGTGATTTAGCCGCAATGGGCGCAGAACCAGCTTGGTTTACCCTCGCACTGACATTGCCAGAAGCCAATCCTACTTGGCTACACCATTTTTCTAAAGGCTTAAAAAAACTAGCGGATCAACATAAGATTACCTTAATTGGTGGCGATACCACGCGCGGAACATTAAGCATTACCATTCAAGTGATGGGCTTTATTGACACAGGAAAAGCCTTATTGCGCTGTAACGCAAAGCCAAAAGACAAAATCTATGTCTCAGGGACGTTAGGGGATGCTGCTATTGGCTTGGCTCTACTACAAGAACGCTTAGAGTCGCCCCACATAAGCCCACAAGCGAATCAATTTTGCCAAGATGCCCTTAATTACCCGCAACCACAAAACCTGCTGAGTAAAATAATTAAACCTTATACCAATGCCTGCTTGGATATATCCGATGGATTATTGCAAGACCTTGGTCATATTTTAAAAGCTTCTACTGTCGGTGCGCGTTTAGAGTTAGATAAGATTCCACTGTCCGATTCCGCACTAGAAAATGGGCGCAAGAAAGCGCTACCTTATGCACTCACAGGAGGGGATGATTATCAACTACTCTTTACCATTGCTGAAAAAAATGAACCGCTATTACTCTATGCGGTTGCAAAAACAAATGACAAAATAAGCTGTATTGGTGAAATAAATAGTCAAACAGGTAATGTAACCGATGACTTCGGAAATTTAATTAGCACGAAAGGGTATCAGCATTTTTAGGAAGTAGACTGCTGAATAATAAAGATGGCTTTAGGGTAGATACAACAGTGTAAGGTCTGTGGTTTACAGAGAAAACAGAATATTCATCACACTCTAAGGTTGATTCTGCCCACAGACTTCTAATAATAGTTTAAGGCTTAATCATAGCGAGTTCAGCCGCTATGATTTGTCCCTTATTAGTTCGCTTGCCAATGATCTCGATGCGTGTTTTCCCTTCTTTTAAAAGCAAAAAATAGTCTACCTTAGATAAATAGTTATCCTCTTTATCGCTATATAAAGTATCGTTACTCATATAAATCGTATTGCCAAATAGAGAAATACTATTATACGACTCATCAATAGTAGCGATTATCCCCAATAAATAAATGCTGTTGTCCGTTGCAATTTTACTTAAGCGATCTGCTATTAATATACCATTATCCTTATGTGTACTAATCAATACCGTTTCACCTACAGAAAACTGGTTTAGATCAAGAAACACAAATTCTTCTTTAGTGTCATCGGATAACAGTGTGTAGTCATCAATGCTAATCTGCTGTCCTAAAATAAAGAAGC
>JAGLDQ010000149.1 GCA_023145535.1 Cocleimonas sp.
GCAAGCTCTTTTTGCGTGCCACTAATAAAGACGGTATCCCCATTGACTTCAACGGCATCAATATCTATTTTAAAACTTGATGGAGAATCAAACTTTGTTATATATCCTTCTATCTCATAATAAATACCCGCTTCTAGCAAGTCATCAAAGCGCAAAATTGACGAGGCTTGTAGCCTATTATTGCTAACATCCTGATCTGCGCTGATCACTAAATAAAGCCCTTCTTTGAGTTCTTCCTCTAACATTTCTTTAAATTGAGAGTGCGAGTAATCAATGATCAGTTGATTGAGTTTAAACGTCTTTGCTGATGTATCGAGACTCGTAATATAACCTTCCACTTCCAGCTGAGAGTTTGTACTAAAGCTTTCAGACATTAATTTAATACTGCTGGCAAGAATTTCCTGTTGCGTGATAAAACCAGATACTTCAATAATATTACCTAGTTTTAAATCAGAAAGCTGATCAAAACCATGCAAAATGGTGAGCTTATCAATACGGACAGTTTGTCCTAGTATTTCTATACTATTATTACCTGTTGTAATCGCGGTAACAGAGCCTTCTAATACATCCGAAAAAATAACTTTTGTTGCCGTTCCTGTTTTTTTATTGGTATGAATATTTCCGATAATTTTTACAATTTCACCCGCACTAAAATCATCTTGAGTCTTACTATTAACCTGATCGCGCTCAAAAACTGCATTGTCCGTATTAAATTTGATGCCATTAACATAAAGACTCCCAAATGCAGAAATACGACCCATTGTTACGCCTGTCCCACCAAGTCCATTAGCCATCTCTGTGGATGAGCTATTACATGCACTAAGTATAATCAAGAGCAAAATAAGAGGTGTTTTTCTTGCGAGTTGTGTAAACGATGAGTACTTAGTCATGTTGTTTTCCTTCTGACTCATTATAAGTATAAAGCCCTATATTAATACGCTGATGCTGGTCAGTCTTGGCGGTGTCTTGTAGTTTTAATTGCATGGCGCGCTCATTGATAGCGAGTAACAATTCCATTCCTTTTTCGCGTGCCATTTGTTGTAATTCTTCAATAGAATCCTGACTTAAACCATCGTAATAGACACAGCGTTCAAAAAATGGAGGATGCTGATCTAATATATTCGATGTTGCGCTAGATAAATGATCAGAAATATTATGCCCTAAGAAAAAAACTTTCTCATCAAAACCTTTACGGGGAATAAAAGACTGCGTATTTAACTTCACTTGCTTATCGCCATCAACCGTTACCATACCCTTGTCCAGCCACTCATCTAAAATGACCCGTGGACGAATATCTTGTTTACAGATAGCTTGAACCAGCGTTTCAAAACTGACCCCTTTGTCTGTTTTTAACGGTAGCAGGCGAGGCTTTCCCTTCTTATCCACATAACGGTTGTCACTGACCCAGAGTGATACAAGACGACTACCGATATTAATATTTTCTGGCAAACGCTTATCAGTCGAAAGCTGGTTACGTAGACGCTTTATATCTTTGCGATGAATACCTGTTAATAGACTAATACGTGTATCTGTTTGTTTTTTATTTGACGATAAACGAAATTCTTTGTCGGCTACTTCTACATAAACACCTTTAAGAAGCTCACTCAATTGCGGAAACACTATTTTAAAATTGAGCAATAGGCGCACTAGTGGGTACAGTATTTTGCGTACTGCTGTAATAAGTGCTGAGGAGGTGGCTCCTATTTTTGATGGTTCATTTTTATCGGGCATATTAGTAGCTTAGCATATAGAGGGAAATAATCCCACGAATTTAATTATATAACGTAATAAAAAAACAATACCCAATGTGATTGATAATTAAGTGATTAATTTACTAAAAAATCAT
>JAGLDQ010000015.1 GCA_023145535.1 Cocleimonas sp.
ATTCCTGCTAGAATTATTGTTGGCATGTTGGTGGATCGTCTTGGCCCAAAGATTATGTTTAGCAGTATTTTAATCTTAGGCGGCTCGATTAGTATTGCGTTTGCATGGGCGAATAGTTACGAAACCTTATCCATTTTACGTTTTCTATCGGGCTTTATTGGTGCAGGTTTTGTCGTTGGTATTCGCATGATTGGCGAATGGTTTCCTGCGCGCCAAACCGGCATTGCACAAGGTATTTACGGCGGGTGGGGTAATTTTGGCTCAGCAGGAGCAGCCCTAACGCTGCCCTTTATTGCCGTCAGTATAGGCGGTGATGAAGGCTGGCGTTATGCCATCACTATAGCCAGCCTTGCTGCCATGTCTTATGGCGTACTCTATTATTTTTTAGTCAGTAACACGCCTAAAGGCTCGACCTATTTTAAGCCTAAAAAAACAGGGGCGATGGAAGTCACCAGCGGCTTTGATTTAGTACTGTATATGTTAATGAATATACCGCTCTTTCTAGCGTTAGCTGTCCTAACGTGGAAGCTCTCCCCCAATCAAATGGGGCTTATTTCAGAAGCCATGAGTTATGTGGTTTATGTGCTGCTTTTCGTTATTTATATGATCCAAATTTGGAAAATATGGACGATAAATTCACATATTCTAAAAGAACCTGTGCCTGAAATGCAGCGTTATAAATTCAAACAAGTCGCTATTTTAGACTGGGCGTATTTAGTCACCTTTGGCACAGAACTCGCCGTGGTGTCCATGCTAGCTATGTTCTATGTGGAATGGTTTGATTTACCCAAAGTAACCGCCGCATTACTTGCAGGTACCTACCCTTTTATTAACCTCTTCGCACGTCCTGGAGGCGGCTGGATCAGTGATAAAATAGGGCGCAAACTTACCTTAATGATCGCCTTTGCAGGGATTACTACCAGCTTCTTTATACTGGGTTTTGTGAGTAAGGAATGGTCGATTGTAATGGTCGTCGGGATGACTATTATCGGCGGGATCTTCTCCAAAGCAGGCTCTGGCGCAGTCTATGCGATGGTACCTTTAATCCAACGGCGCATGACAGGGCAAATTGCAGGCATGGCTGGTGCTTTTGGTAATGTGGGTGCTGTGATTTTTCTCACCACCAACTCACTCGTCACCTATGATCAATTCTTCTTCTTTATTAGTATCGTCTCTGCGACTGTCTTTGCCTTAATTGTTCTTTTTCTGGAAGAACCTAAAGGACAAATAGCTGAAGTAATGGCAGATGGAACGGTTGAGATGATTGATATTAAGTAAGCAATGGGCGCGAAAAGTGGAGTAAACCTATTTCAAATAGTATCAATAATCGGTTTGGTTTGGTTTGGCTTCACTACCAAAATAGTAAGCTCATAGATTCAGATACCTGCCCCCCTCTGACTGCCCACCTTAAATTGATCGCCCATCCCTAAGTTTAATTTCAATCTCTAGATAAATGGGGCTTGAATTCAGAAAAGCATAACGCATCTTAATATTTTCTTCAGAAAATATTGCAAGATTAACTTGGTTGTTTTAATAGCATCTCAAGGCTATTGTGATTATAATTTTGCGTTTTTTATGATTAATAAACAATCATAATATCAAGGACGATAATATGCTAAAAATACTTTCTCGCCCCTTCTTCTTAAGCGTCTTTGCTGGTTACTTAATACTAATAACACTTTCCACCTTCGCAAATGATGCGGCATCCAATGCCCCTTTAAAAGTGGGTATTAAACCCAGTGAACCTTGGGTTATGTACGATAAATCATTGCCTGAATCAGAGCGTCATCCGATTGGTTTTAGTATTGACTTGTGGAATAAGCTGGCTGAATCACTAGGGCGAAAAACAGAATGGGTCTACCATGATACGACACCCGATGTTATCAATAGCGCCTACGAGTCTAAGATAGACCTTGGTATTGCAGCAATTACAGTTTCGTCAGAACGTGAAAAACGCGTTGATTTCTCCAATTCCATGTATGAAACGGGATTGCAGATTATGGTGTCGGCAGAAAATAATGACAGCAATCCATTAAGTATTTTAGTGGTTGAGTTAAAAAAACTATTGTCATGGACAGTCTTAGGCTGGCTACTGATTATGCTGCTAATTACGACCCATATTCGTCTATTAGTTGATAGAGTCTCGGGAGATCATTTCTTTCCTCGCGGCTATTTTAAAGGAATCTATGAAACCTTATGGTGGGGAATCACCATGTTGGTAACGTGGGAGACACCACAAAGTAAAGGCTTAGCACGTGCTATTGACCTCTCATGGCACTTAATCGGTCTTATTGCGATGAGTATTATGACAGCAGTTGTTACCGCTGCACTTACATCGCAGGCAATTGTTGGTAGTATTCAGTCTGAAAAAGATCTACCAAGTAAACGCGTGGCGGCCGTAGCAACAGACGCACCTCGTCAATACTTGGAAGCTATTGGTGCAAATGTTGTTCCAGTGAAGAGTATCGAAGAAGGGATGAAATTATTGCGCGAAGAGGATGTTGAGGCGTTAGTCCATGACGGCCCCCGCCTCTCCTATCTTGCAGGTAATATCAACAAGAAAGAAAAGAAAAATATTTTCTATGTATTGCCCGCTGTTTTTAACGCTCAAAATTATGGCATTGTTTTACCGCATAACTCACCCTTGCGCGAACCGATTAATAAAGTGTTGTTAAAATTAAGAGAGTCTAAGGGTCTGGAAGATAGTTTTCATGAGACATTACGTAAAAAATGGATTCCAAAATAAAGTGTAAAAAATATGAAAAAAAATAGTGTGTCGATCACTTTTATTCTTTTCGTCCTGTTGTTATTGCAGTCTTGTTCCAATAGTGGCTTTCATTTACGTGAAAGCACCTCGCTATCAGGCATTTACAAAAAAATAGCCGTGCAAGGTTTAGAAGAAAAATCCGATTTATATACTACACTGGAAGAGGCTATTAGCGATGCAGGAGGGAATGTTGTTCCTCTCGAACTGGCCAGCTCGACGATTGTACTTAGTCACCTCAAGGAAGATAAAAGAATTATCGCCTACACCAGCCAAAGAGTCGCGCGTGAGTACAGCGTCTACTTACATTTTGACTACCAGATCAAAGTGGATAAAAAATTAAAAAAACGCCTGATAAGGCTAGATAAAACGTTAATTTATGATGCTAATTTTGTATTAGGTAAAGCAGAGGAAGAGCAGCGTATTCAGCAGTCATTACGCGAAGAAGCAGCACGTTTGATCCTACTTCGTTTACGCTATAGTCAACATTAAAGATCAAATAACATCTTGGCAATCGATAAGACTTTGTACGAGTACAGCACCGCTAAGTTCAGCTAAATAACGAGTGATGATTAGTGTTTACTAATAAGGCCAAAAATGGCAGGACTCCCGCAACATTTTTCAATGTAGCCTGTGAGAGTTGAGACCTCACGTTATTCGTTGAACTTGGCAGATGCTGTACTCGCCTTTTGTTGAGGACAATAACAAAGAAAGGATAAAAAATGAATTTACACGAATACCAAGCAAAAGCACTTTTTGGTGATTATGGCTTGCCTGTACCCGTTGGTAAGATGGCAACCTCAGCAAGTGAGGTAGAAAAAATAGCTAACGCGTTAAGCACAGATAAGATCGTTGTTAAAGCCCAAGTTCATGCAGGAGGCCGTGGTAAGGCTGGCGGTGTAAAACTATTTGAGTCTGCTTCTGAAGCAAAACAGTTTGCAAGTGACTTATTAGGCACTCACCTAGTCACCTTTCAAACAGATGCTCAAGGCCAACCCATTAACCGCATTTTAGTTGAAGAAGTGTGTCATATTGAGCGCGAGCTTTATCTTGGTGCTGTACTAGATCGCGCCGCACGTCGCGTCACTATCATGGCCTCCACAGAAGGCGGCATGAATATTGAAGAAGTGGCCACGCAGACACCTGAGAAAATTCTTAAAATACAAATCAATCCAATCACAGGCGTAATGCCCTTTCAATGCCGTGAATTAGCCTTTGGATTAGGGCTTAAAGGCGCGCAAATAAAGCAGTTTGGTCAGATTTTAATGGGGCTAGGTAAGCTGTTTATAGAAAAAGATTTATCCTTAGTTGAAATCAACCCTTTAGTGGTCACCAAAGCGGGGGATTTACTCTGTTTGGATGGCAAGATTAATATCGATGGTAGTGCATTGTTTCGTCACCCAGATTTAGCCAAACTTCAAGATGAGAGCCAAGAAGATGCGCGTGAATTACGTGCCGCAAAATGGGATCTAAACTACGTTGCACTTGATGGCAATATTGGCTGCATGGTTAATGGCGCAGGTTTGGCAATGGGGACAATGGATATTATTAAGCTACAAGGCGGTGACCCTGCTAATTTCTTAGATGTAGGCGGCGCAGCAACGGCTGAGCGCGTTGCCGAAGCGTTTAAAATCATTCTATCGGACGACAAGGTAAAAGGTATTCTCGTTAATATCTTTGGCGGCATTGTACGCGGCGACTTAATTGCAGAGGGAATCATCACCGCCATAAAAGAAGTCAATATTAGCGTTCCTGTGGTGGTGAGACTAGAAGGAAATCATGCACCCGAAGGCACCGCGTTACTAAATGAAAGTGGATTAGATTTGATTAGCGCAACGGATTTAACCGATGCAGCCAATAAAATTATAGCGGCAGTAGGAAAGTAAAGATGAGCATACTAATTAATAAAGATACGAAAGTCATTTGTCAGGGGTTCACAGGCAAACAAGGTACTTTTCACTCCGAACAAGCCATTGAATATGGTACAGAAATGGTAGGAGGCGTAACACCGGGCAAAGGCGGACAAACACACCTTAACTTGCCCGTCTTTAATACCGTAAAAAATGCAGTGGCTGAAACACAAGCGAGTGCCAGTGTCATTTATGTTCCCGCCCCCTTTTGTAAAGACTCTATTATAGAAGCCGCCGAAGCAGGTATTGAACTCATTGTTTGTATTACAGAAGGCATTCCCGCACTGGATATGCTCGAAGCAAAAATGATTGTTGATAGCTATGGCCTACGCTTAATAGGCCCTAACTGCCCTGGTATTATTACCCCTGATGAATGCAAAATAGGCATTATGCCAGGCGCAATCCATCAAGCAGGTAAAGTAGGAATTATCTCGCGCTCAGGGACATTAACCTATGAATGCGTAAAACAAACCTCCGATCTAGGCTTTGGACAAAGTACCTGTATTGGTATTGGTGGTGATCCTATTCCTGGTACTAACTTCATCGATGCCTTAGCACTCTTTGAACAAGATCCGCAGACTGAAGCGATTCTAATGGTGGGTGAAATTGGCGGCACAGCCGAAGAAGAAGCCGCAGAATTTATTCAAAGCAACGTGACTAAACCCGTGGTGGCTTATATTGCAGGGGTAACTGCGCCTAAAGGCAAGCGCATGGGACATGCTGGTGCAATTATTGCGGGTGGTAAAGGGACTGCAAATGAGAAATTTGCTGCACTGGAAGCGGCAGGCGTACACACAGTCCGCTCACCCGCCGAATTAGGCAAAGGGGTTGCTGAGGCTACGCGTTGGTAGTGGTGCTAAAGAACGTACACGAAATAACTTACCGATCTCTAACTTGCTTTTTTGCCCCAGCTTGAATGATCTCATTCGTTGCGTAGAGTGACTATGCGCCTCATGAGTTCATCCAATCTGAAACAAAAATTCTGCATCAGAACTTCGGGAAGTTAATTCATGCACGTTCCTTAATATATGGCATCCTTTATAGGTAATTGACAATAAGAACCCTCATCCCCGATAAAAACACCTCAGGAATGA
>JAGLDQ010000150.1 GCA_023145535.1 Cocleimonas sp.
ACCACAGGAATTGCCTGCGCCTGAATGGGTGTTGGCTTATCGTACTCTTGCTCTTTAACAGCGCGCAATAATGACTCGGCAAGACCGAGGCTAGAAAAACTCATACTTAATCCTTATTTTTAAGATACTCGCTAGCACCTTTCCTTATGGAATACAGGGCGCTGATAGTTGCATGATTGAGTACTTGCATCAAGCGTAAATCATCGATGAATAAGATTGAAATATTTCTTCTCTCATAGATGTGGCATTTTTATTCGTTAATTCTATAATAACTTACAAGTAACTCAACAACACGGCTAATACAATTGTGAATAAATTCTCCCCCGACATATCCGAGCAATACCGACCCCTTATCGAGCGCTGGATACTGCGCACGCTGATTGATTTGCGTGGTTACACGCTAATGAGTATGAGCTACGGCCTAGAAGAGTACGACAAAGTCCTCACCTTTATTGGTCTTGAGCACTTAATTGAAAAATATGAGGATGATCGACTTAAAAAGAAAAAACTACGCAAAATTCTTAACCCCTTATATAAGAAAAATGCCGAGCTAAACAATCTCAAACAAGGGCCACTATTTAATAATATGGATAAGCTTGCCGAGCTAATCGGCATGAATACGGCTGAAAAAGAACTCCTGTCATTCTGCATGATACTTAATACAGTGCGTGAAATTGAGAACGTAACCGAAATTTTAGGCTCTTTATCCTCTGCTAATATTATCAATGCCTTGGCTATTATTTTAGATATTGATACGACCAAAGTGCGTAAAGCATTATCTTCTGATGGGTTATTGCATCGCACGGGGCTAGTGCGTCTGTCGCGTGATACGGGACAGTTATTTTACCAACTCGCTTCTTTTGGCGACATGAGTGAAGTGCTTCTGGATGATAATCAACCTGATATGATGAAGTCATTAACTCGCTTCTTTGCACCCAGCAAAAAAGCGACATTATTACCTGACGATTTTAACCATCTTCAAGACGACTATCAATTGCTCCACCGCTACTTGCAAATCAGCAGCAAAGAAAAGAGAAAAGGCGTCAATATACTCATTTATGGTGTGCCTGGAACGGGTAAGACCGAAATGGTGCGTACACTAGCAACGTCACTCAAGATGCAGCTATATGAAGTGTCTGCCGATACAACCAGCGCTAATTATTATGATGAAGACGAACATGATTCACGTATGGATTCTTATCGCCTTTGTCTACAAGTCCTGAAGCGAAAAAATGACACTTTGATTCTATTTGATGAAATTGAAGATGCTTTTATTCGTGATGGCAATATGGAACGCTTTGGTATCCGCGCCAGCACCAACGCAAAAAAGGGTTCTTTAAATCATATTTTAGAAAGCAACCAACTCCCCACGCTATGGATTTCCAATGTAATCAGTCATATTGATGAAGCCATCATTCGCCGTTTTGATTATGTAGTCGAGCTAAAAATCCCCCCTAAAAGCACCCGCTTTAGCATCATTAAAAAACATATTGGTGATTTAGCGGTGAGCGAAGCATGGATCGATAAAATTTCAAACAATGAAGATCTCGCCCCTGCCCTTATCTCTCGTGCTGCCCATGTCGTGAAAACGCTAGGCGAAAACCAACAAGCGCAGATTGAAGCCAGTATGGAGCGCATTCTAGGTAACACCTTAAATGCAATGGGTTATGATAAAAACCTGTCAAACCCACACCCTAGCGTTTTGACTTATCGCTTAGAAGGCGTAAATCCTGATTATGACTTGAAAGGTTTGCAAACAGGGCTAAAGAAAAATCCAAACGGCACTTTCTGTTTTTATGGGCCATCAGGCACAGGAAAAAGTGAATTTGTGCATCAGCTTGCTAATGTACTGGAGAAACCGCTCTTAATTAAACGTGCATCTGACTTGCTTGACCCTTATATTGGCATGACAGAACACAATATTTGCAATATGTTTGAACAGGCTAAAGATGATCAATCTATTTT
>JAGLDQ010000151.1 GCA_023145535.1 Cocleimonas sp.
GCGCATAACCATAATGGCTGGACGACAAAATCGCTAATTTCAAGCTCATTGATACGATCCTGATCATTATCAATGATCACCGATAAAATCCCTTCTTTTGCTAAGGCGCGAACTAACTGACTCCCTGTATCGCCATAGCCACAAATCAGGTAAAAAGGCTCACGAATACTAGTAACTTTACGGGTAAATGCATTACGTTTTAACTGCTGGCGAAAAGCGGGGTCTTGAAATGCACCAAGAATTGAACCAATGGCGTATAACCACGCAATAACTGTTGCGTATAGAGAAAATAAGGTCCAGTAGCGTTGCGCATCGGTAAAGGCATAGGGAATTTCACCAAAGCCAATCGTGGTTCCCATAAAGCTCACGAAATAGAAGGCATGAAAAAAGGACATATCATGCACTTGCCCTTGATCATCGATACCGGGTATGAGCACAAAGCCCGTCATCGAGATGGCGTAAACAAGAATTAAAAAGATAAGGGGAGAGCGTAACCGTCTGAGAATAATGTAAATGAGGTTAGGCATAGAGGATTGCGCTATTGCTTAAAGGAACTATCGACGAACGGTAATGGTTTCCGCCACGAGCAAGATAACAGAGGTTAAGTTTGCCAACAATGCCCCACCTGATAATGAAACAACCGTCGCCAATGAGCTTCCACTCAGCACACCATCAAAGACGTTCTCTACCATTCCCCAAACAATGGCAGCCGCGACTAATTGAAGGTCGGCTACCAAACTTGTCGCTAAAAATACGGCCCCAATATGGGTACGATCTCCAAACTTGAGCACGGTTGCTATCAAACTTACAACAATTGCCGCAAACAACTCATAAGCATTATGGTGCTCTGGAATATCAAAACTACCAATAAAAAAACCAAAGTTGAGTGTTAAGGCTAATACGATAAAAAATGCAAAAACGACTTTTTCCGAATTCATGCAGTATCCACTAAATTATTAATATTTAAACTATTATTATTGATAAGTAAAATTATATCTACACTAATTTTATTTATCATACGCAATCAAGGGCTGAAAATCACGCTTTAGGCAACGTAACCCCTTCCTGTCCCTGATACTTCCCACCTCTATCTTTATAAGAAATATCACAAGGTTCGTCTGATTCAAAAAATAGCATTTGTGCAACACCTTCATTCGCATAGATTTTTGCAGGTAGTGGCGATGTATTTGAAAATTCAAGCGTTACATGCCCTTCCCATTCTGGCTCAAGTGGCGTGACATTAACAATAATACCGCACCGGGCGTAGGTCGATTTACCCAAACAAACCGTTAATGTGCTGCGTGGAATTTTAAAATACTCCACCGTACGCGCTAAAGCAAATGAATTTGGGGGAATAATACACACGTCAGACTGAACATCAACAAAACTATTTTCATCAAATGCTTTAGGATCAACAATCGCAGAATTTATATTGGTGAATATTTTAAACTCATCTGCACAACGTACATCATAGCCATAACTAGATGTTCCATAAGATATAACCCGTTGATTATTGTACTCACGCACTTGTCCTGCTTCAAACGGTGAAATCATATCATGCTGTTGCGCCATTCTGCGTATCCAATGATCTGACTTAATACTCATAATGATTACCTTATCGAGACAATGAAGTCCCGCCCGAACGATTAAAGGGTAAATTAAACCATGGGAAATGAATCGAACCTTTTAAATCATATTTAAGGCTACGATTACCAAGCACATTAGGCAATAAACTCATCATATTGCTAAAACTAAACACCAATGGCACTTCGACAACCTTTGACTCCCCTCCTGCAATGGTAACTTTTTGCTCTCGATTACCATTAGCCACTTCAACACCATTTAAACGCAACCCATAATCAAAACCCTGTAATGGAATAGGAAAACGGTTAGGGTTTTCAATCTTTAATAAAAATCTAGCTGACCCACCTGATAAGGTTAACTTGCCCATTTTTACATCTTGTATAGAAACTTTTGGACGCTCGACTAAGTCTTTAATGCCTGTTGATGAACAACCGGCGAGTAGTGTTATAAGTGCAATGATGGTGATAATTTTTTTAATCATTTAGTGCGAATTCCCCCTAATACTATTTAAGTCTACCTGAGGTAGCAATCATACTCGCTGAAAGCACTTTAAAACAGTAGATTTATTATAAACATAAAAAAGCCAGTCTTAATGACTGGCTTTTTTTGATTGTTTTTTTATCACACTATTGTTAAAAAATATTATGTACTCTGGATAACAATATTAGGAAACTTAGTACTATAATCCTTAGATTGAGCGGCTAAACGTGAGGTCATTGCACGGGATATATCTTTATAAATTTCGGCTATTTTGCCATCAGGATCAAATACTACCGATGGGTTACCGCTATCCGCTTGCTCACGAATACTTATATCAAGTGGTAATGCACCCAAATAGTCCACATCCGAATCATCCGCCATTCGCTTGCCACCACCCTTTCCAAAGATATGCTCAGCATGACCGCACTCGCTACAAATATGAATACTCATATTTTCCACAACGCCAAGCACAGGGACTTCTACCTTCTCAAACATTTTCAATCCCTTAATCGCATCGAGCAACGCAATATCTTGAGGCGTGGTAACAATAACCGCGCCACTAACTGGAATTTTTTGCGATAATGTCAACTGTGTATCCCCTGTTCCAGGTGGCAAATCAACAATCAAATAATCTAATTCGCCCCAGTTGGTATCATTCAATAATTGCTCTAATGCCTGCGTTACCATTGGGCCACGCCAGATCATTGGCGAATCTTCTTCCACCAAAAAACCAATCGACATCGCTTTTAAACCGTAGTTTTCCATTGGCTCAAGCGTTTTGCCATCTTTAGACTCAGGCGCACCTGACATACCCAACATGCGGGGCTGACTTGGGCCATAAATATCCGCATCTAAAATACCAACCGTCGCACCATCAGCAATCAATGCTAACGCTAAATTTGCTGACGTGGTGGACTTACCAACCCCCCCTTTACCCGATGCAACCGCAATAATGTTTTTAATGCCTTCAATGCGCTTCAAACTTTTTTGTACTGCGTGTGCGACAATACGTTGTTCAACGATCACTTCCGCACTGTCAATCGCCGCATCAACCTCAAGCGCGGCTTTTACCACACTGGCCAACTCGTCTCGATAAGACCCTGCTGGATAACCTAATTCAATACGTACGAAGACTTTCCCTTCTTTAATATCAACCGATTTGATTGTTTTTGCCGAGACCAAATCATTTTCTAAATATTTATCCTTAACTTCCTTTAATAACGCATCAATACGCTCGCGTGATAACTCTGACATGCTCTTATGTCTCCGTAAATTTATGAATATGGCTGAATAGTAAGGGAGCAACTATTAACTAACAATAGCCCTTAATCAATATAACCTACTAATTTAGTCGGTTTATAAAATCACTCCTTGAATACGCTCCTATCTTGTGGGCATTCAATCAATCATCAAGTCCAAAACAGAATTAATTAAAAAGACAAGTTAATTATATGTTACAATCGACAGTTGGCAATTATGGAACTTAACTTTACGTTCCTGATGAACAAACAGGTAAAAAATGAATATAAAAATTATAATACCCTTTGTCTCTGTAATCTTAGCCCTTAGTGCATGCGGCGGAAGTAAAACAACGACAGAAACTCCATTAACAGAAACAAATTATAAACTTCGTCACGCAACCGACAGTCACGCATTAGAAACAACGATTAAAAAGCTAATGCTTGAAACGTATGGAAAGATTACGCCTCCCATTATTATGTATAATTTAGCGGAAGCGACTACTCAATCTAACGCCAGCAATGCTTCATCTACCAATACACAAGAAGCAGGGGTCGATGAGGCGGACCGCCTAAAAAAAGAGGGTTCTTATCTTTATGTAGCCTCTCTAACCACACCTTCTATCAATGTTTATTCAACACAAAACGGCACTAAAAATGCTGTATTAACAGCGACTGTTCCCATCGCTAATAAAGATTCCTCTGCAATTTCTGGGCTTTACTTAGCAAATAAAAAACTGGTCGCCCTATCGGGTAACAAGGATTATTTCAGCCAACGATGGTTTGACCCATCCTTCTGGAGTGATCGCACGACAGAGCTAGCTATTTTTGATGTTAACGATGGCAAGCTAGATAAAGACATTCATATTACCTTCGATGGCCAGCTAATTAGCAGCCGAAGAATTGGTTCAACGCTCTACTTAGCAACACGTCATACACCCACATTAAATGGCCTTATTCTCTATCCCGAAGATAAAGAACAAGTCGCAAAAAATCGCGCTTTAATTGAAGCGGCCACACTCTCCGATTTCTTGCCTGATTACTCATTCAATAAAACAGATAAAGGCGATATGCTCGCGCCATCAAATTGCTTTACCAATGAGTACACCGAAGATACCAACCAACAAGCCAGTATTATTAATGTTGTTACCATTGATCTTGACAATACCAGTGCCAAACCGAAAGGACGCTGCTTTATAGGTAGCGCTGAAGCGCTCTATATGTCAGCAAAATCACTCTATCTAGCCACCACACAAACGAACTACCAAAATGAAAATGGCAAAGCATTCTACACTGCAACAACGGCAACGGATATTCATAAGTTTTCGCTTAACCGTGGCGATATAAGTTACAAAGGCTCAGCCCAAGTTGCTGGACATTTAGGCTGGAAACAAGCGTCAAAGTCATTTCGCATGGGAGAATTTGGATCAAACGATGTGCTTGGCATTATTACTTATACCGGCAATGAGCCTAGCACCATCAAATCACCCGCTCGGTTCTTCACATTGGCAGAAGATAACAGTAAAGAACATAGCCTAAAAATACTGGCGCAACTGCCCAATGATAAGCACCCAGAGGCACTCGGAAAACCAGGTGAGCAGATCTATGCAACACGCTTCTTTGGTAACAGAGCTTATTTGGTAACATTCAGAACGACTGATCCTCTTTATATTCTGGATCTATCAGACCCTGCCGATCCCTTCGTTGTTGGTGAGCTAGAAATAAGCGGTTATTCCGACTATTTACACCCCATTGGAGAAAACCTTGTTCTCGGTATTGGAAAAGATGCTATCCCAGCCAGTACAGAGCAAGGCGATGCCAGAGGCGCATGGTACCAGGGAGTAAAGTTTTCTCTGATTGATGTGAGTAATCCTGCCAATCCTTATGAACGCTATCAGCAAATCATTGGCAAACGTGGTTCAAATACAGCCGTTTCATTCTCTCATCATGCCTTTACCTCACGATTACATTCAAGTGGTGATCTGCGTGTTGCGCTACCCATTAGTGTGCATATAAACCAATCAACCTCAGAGAATGATACCCGTAGCACCCATCACGAATGGCAGTATGATGCCCTATTCCGCTATGATATTACCGCTTCAGGTGACGTATATCCGCTTGAAAAAATAACAACTATCAATACTTCTACAGAAAAACACTCCCAATATTGGCAAGATGACCGCTCAGTGATTATTGGTGATAAAGTTTACTATCTGCATCGCGATAAGATTATATCGCGTGACTGGTAAAGGCACTACGAACGCTGATAGCCTGAAAAGCATGAGA
>JAGLDQ010000152.1 GCA_023145535.1 Cocleimonas sp.
TTGGTCACTTATCTCTAATTTATCGATCATGACTTTGGTCAGTAGGGGATCATCATTCATCGATGCAAAGCTGAGGTTTGCAACTAATAATCCGAAAGAAAACAAATAAATGCGGTGTGTTTTTAATAATTTCATCAGAATCTCCTAAGACACAATAACTTTGCGGAACATGGCCGCCATGTGGTATAGCAAATGACAGTGATATGCCCAGTTACCCAATGCATCGGCCGTGACTTGATAGGAAATTTTTGATCCTGGTTGTACAATCACGGTATGTTTACGCGGCATGTGATGGGGGTCACCTGTTTCTAATTCGCTCCATAAGCCATGTAAATGCATGGGGTGATTCATCATCGTGTCATTAACAAAGGTAATGCGTACCCGCTCGCCATATTTAAGGCGGATGGGCTGTGCATCGGCGTATTTAATGCCGTCAATTGACCACATATAGCGGCTCATATTGCCCGTTAAATGCAGTTCAATTTCGCGTGTGGGTTGTCGTTTATCTTTGGTGGGATGAAGATTGCGAAGGTCAGCATAGGTCAACACACGTCGCCCATTATTGCGTAGACCAACACCGGGATCATTAAGCCGATATTGTGGGTCTACAGCGTGCATATCAACATGCGGCCCGTATTCTGATGCTGGATGCTTAATCTTACTCTTTGACATATCCATTTTGGAATGATCCATCGTTGAGTGATCTACCTTTGGCGTGGGCATTTTCATCTTGGAATGATCCATCGTTGAATGATCTACCTTCGGCATGGGCATTTTCATCTTAGAATGATCCATTTTTGAATGGTCTATTGGAGTCTCTGTACTAGCGGGTCCTTTTGCTCCTTCTATCCCCATCGCGCCATGATCCATTCCCTTCATCGAACCCATATTCATTCCCATATCGGCATGGGTAAGTAGTGGCATGGGGTCCATTTTTGGTACTGAAGCAGTGAGCGACAGATCGGGCGTTAATGTTCCTCTCGCATAACCAGAACGGCCAATAGATTGGGCAAAAAGGGTATACGCTTGCGCGGCGGGTTCGACAATCACATCATAACTTTCAGCGACACCAATACGGAACTCATCCACAGTAACTGGTTTTATAGCTTGTCCATCGGCGGCTACCACTGTCATTTTTAACGCTGGAATGCGTACATCAAAAAAGCTCATTGCAGAGCCATTAACAAAGCGCAGCAAGACCTTTTCGCCGACTTTAAACAAGCCCTTCCACCCTTGAGAGGGTGTTACACCATTCATTAGGAACGTGTAGGTATAGCCTGTGACATCAGAAATATCACGTTGACTCATACGCATTTCATTCCACATCTTGCGCGTTTCCCATGTCTTGGCTACGCCATTGGCTTGAATCTCATTAATCAGGTCGCTTAGGGTACGTTCTTTAACGTTATAGTAATGGCTTAGTTTTTTAAGCTTGGCATAAATATGATTGGGATCTTCATCACTCCAGTCGGCGAGAAAGATCATATGTTCGCGATCATAGGAGTAACTTGATGGTGTTTTGGGGTCAATAATAATAGCGCCATGTGCGCCTGTTTGCTCCTGATAGCCAGAATGGCTGTGATACCAATAACTACCGCTTTGTTGCACTTTAAAACGATAAGTAAAGCTATGATTGGGCGCGATTCCCTTAAAGGTAAGCCCAGGAACACCGTCCATTTTATTTGGCAAAATAATCCCATGCCAATGGATAGAGCTAGGAACGGATAATTGGTTAGTGACCCGTAGTGTTACGGTCTCCCCTTCTTTCCAGCGTAAGGTAGGCCCAGGAACACTGCCATTAATTGCGGTTGCAATACGAGGTCTACCCGTAAAATTAACGCGTTGCTCACTAATGGTTAAATCAAACGCTGTTCCACGTAATTCTTTTTTCTCACTAAACGTTCTGCTAGGTCTTGAAGCAACCCGCGTATTGAGTGAGGCGGTGGAGGCGCATCCTGTTAATCCTAAGCTCGTGATGGCAGCACCACTCATAGCAAGCCCTGTAACAAAACGACGGCGTAAGGGGTTCATGGGAGGATGACGGTCTATTATTTCTTTCATGGTTTATAAGCCCTATGACAGTAAATCTTGAAATTGGCAAGATTTGCTTGGAATCAAACGGACAAGTCACGTAAACACTGTAGACAAGGAATAGAGATGAAGGGATGCATTTTTTAACTAACGGGAGTTATCGAGTCAACATCTTAAGAACGAGCAATAAAAGTACTTGGATTTAATCGTACGCTTATGCGATTCCTACAACAAATCCCGCCATCTACAAAAAACACGTGAATTGGCAAAACGAGGTGATAGATTGAGGAGACACTTAAACGAGAGGAGGGCGTAACTCAGGGGAGATTGAACGACTATGGAAAGGGATAAAGGCTATTTCGGGGTTACTATTGCGAGGACTAAGGGGAAAGTTAAAAGAAAAATTAGCCATATGAGCAGGAGAAACGGTACAGGAAGTCGCGCATTTTTCCTTACAGAGATCACTGGACATACCGTCCATATTGCACATATTCTGAGGTAGCATTTTTGCACAGTGTGAAACACGAATAGACGCATGAGTCACCGTGTTTATTTCGACAGAGTGCTTACTTTCTTGACTCATTGCATCGTCTCCCCCAAAAGGGATCATCGCCGCTACGCCCATAGGGGCAAGCAATGTGTTTAATGCAAAAATAAGAATAAGTAAACGCGTCATAATTAGATTATATAACCTTAAAGAAGTAACTGATGCTAGCACGAAAAACATTCAAAAGAGAGAAAAACATAAAAAGTATAGGCATCCTTCCTATTTCAGTTGACACTTTATTCTCTTTTGTAGGGTCGGTTCCGCAAGCTACACCGAGCCTACGATTAACAAAAGTGTAAACTACGTTTAGCACAGATGAAGGATGCCAAAGTATAGGTGGTTTTTCGACGTTTTTCCTATCTTCAAATCATCATCAGAAAGCCTTTTTCCAAGCAGGGTGTTGTTGAATTAATCGCAATGCATCTTGCAACAACGTTTTACCAGGCGCTTTACGAAACCATGTTGACAAGCCTGATGGATGCGGTAAGGGGATAATATCAACGCTAATTTCACCCCGTTGTACCGAATGCTGTTTGCCAACAACATTAACTAATAACTTAAACTCCAGATATTGTGCTATGGCGAGCTTGCCAATCGGGATAATTAATTGTGGCTGGATAATTTGATACTCCTGTTGTAGCCAGCGTGAGCAGGTTTTAATTTCTTGCTTATTCGGTATTCTATCACCGCTACCTTTAAGGTTTTTCCCAGGAAAGCAGCGACACACCGCTGCCATATAGACTTGCTGGCGATAATTTTTTTCATCTACACCTATCGATTCAAACCATTGAAACAAGGTTTTACCCGCCGTCCAACCAAAAGGGCGCTGTACTTTACCTTCATGAATGCCTGGTGCTTGTCCAACACTCATGACTGCCGATGTAGAGGGTTCACCAACGATTACTGGTGCAATCATATCAGGACAGAGTGTGCATTGACTGAGCTGTTGTTGATGCTGAATCAATCTTTGTAATGAGGTCGTTTGAGACATCTTTAATGGATACAAGTCGATAGTTTCTTCTCACGATAGGTGGCTTCACCCGCTGTAATGGAAGACCTAACCTGCATACACCAATTAGACTGCGGTGCAAAAGCAGGACTCCAGCGATTGGCGGTATCGCCCAGATTAAAACCACAGCGATGTTGATTATTACGTTTTGTCTGATAGGTTGCTATGGAGGCATATAAATTACAATAAGCACGGTTAACACGTTGCCCCTTTAGCTTTTTAGAGTGTTGGATAAAACGGTCATAATTTTTCGTTGCCTTGCGACCTAAAGGCGAGTGGGTTGGCTGTTGTTTGGATCGTTGCTGCTTTCTTGCCACACAGGAGGCTAATTTAGTCTCTCGAAATTTAGCTTCTCTGGAGGTTGCGTGTGCACTGGCTTTCATGCACCAATTAGACTGCGGTGCAGCGGCTCTATTCCACGGACTGCCATAACTGCCTACATTAAAACCACATTGATATTGCTGGCTACGAATGGTTTGATTTACGGCTAACGATGCGTATAAATTACAATAGTTTCTATTTACTCTTGCTCCTTTTAATGTTTCAGCTTGTTGCATAAAACGGTTATAGTGAGCGGTTGCACTGCGTCCTAAAGGGGATTGTATCGTTTTTCGATTGATTTTGTATCTTCCGTTGGGTTTGTATATTTTGCTATTGCAATTACTGCCCGCTTGTCGACACCCTATATTCCAGCCTTGCGTGACGGCATGAACGCGTTTATTAGCATCAGGATGGGTAGAAAGCGCCACTTTTTGATGTACTTTGAGCACACGTATTAAGGCTTGCGTACTACTCAGTGATGCGCCCATATTCGCCAACACCTTGCCTGCAAATTGATCCGCTTGTAATTCGTACTGCCTTCTCAAGGCTAATTGTTTCATTTTAGGCAGTTTTTGTAGCGCGGGTAGTTTATCGGTATGGCGGTATAAATGATGACCAATTTCATGCGCTAATACGGTTACTTTCCCCCAATGCATCTCACCTGATTGCTTTGCCAACTGGTACAAATAAGCGGCATCATAGGCAATAACACGTTTGTTTTTATAGATCATGGCAGCCGCATTGGATGAATTGGGCAAACGACATACATTATATTGTTGGCGTATATTGCCTATTGTCAAAATACGATCAATCATATTTTCAATTAAAGGCTCTGCATTTTGCAGTTGCAATGTATTGCAGCTAAAACGTGAATCGGCAAATGTTGTATTGGATGCACTTAGTAATAAAGTACCTAAGAGACAGTATTTTAGAGGGATCATGTGGAAACCTAATGAATTTATAGATGGGCAATGGGGAGTATAAATATAGTCCATTTTCTGTTTCTGTCCATAGATGATGATAAATAAATAGCTTGTAAGGTTTTCTTTTTAAAATATTAGCTAACAATAATCTCTCTCTGGAGAGTAGCGATGCCCTCACCCAAAAAGAAGCGCTATTGATTATTGAAGGCCGCTTGAATACCGATTTTTCAGGCAACCTTCTAAAGATAAAGGGCAACGGATTGAGTATTATATCGCCTATAAGAATGGTACAGCTTTTGATACCCAACATAAATTACTGTAGATGGGTTGTTCTGTTAGGCAGAGGTGGATGGGGAATGATGGCTCGGGTGAAGCAAAAGAATTTAGCTGAAAGGATGAAAAAACGGCATTGTTAAAAAATAAAAATAAAAATAAAAATAAAAATAAAAATAAAAATTGACAATAATATTAGCAAACTCTAAGATGCGCCTTAGTATTAAACGAGAATAGTTATTAATAACATTCATCGTTGATGATATTCACTAAGCAAAGAGAATTGAAAATGAAGGATACCCAATACCTTACATTATTCTGTCTATTGAGCTTATTGTTAGCCACAAGCAATAGTATTGCTGCGGGGTTTGCTGATAGCTCACCGAATAAATCAATGGATTTCGCGGCGGGGCGTAGTTTGTTTAAAAAGCTGTGGATTGCTGCACCGACAGCGACAAAATCATCGGATGGACTAGGGCCGTTGTATAATGCACGCTCTTGTTTTCAATGCCATATTAATGCGGGTCGTGGACGCATTCCCCTGCCGAATCAACGCGCTGTTTCTCTTTTTATGCGCTTATCGATTCCTGCACAAAATGCGAGTGATCGGCTGGCACTAAAAACACATCAACAAACCGTTATTCCTGAGCCTCATTACGGCACGCAATTTCAAACCTTTGCGGTAACGGGATTACCCGCTGAAGGTGATTTACAGATTCGTTATACGGATGTAGCGGTTCAACTGGCTGGCGCTGAAACGGTGCTACTTCAGCAACCTGAGTATCAATTAAAAAATTTACAGTTTGGTCCGTTGCATCCTCAAACGCAGATGTCACCCCGTCTAGCACCGTCATTATTTGGCATGGGAGAGTTAGCCAAGATTAGCGAACAGGCTATTTTGCAATACAGTGATCCGAATGATCAGGATAATGATGGTATTTCTGGTAAGCCAAACCGTGTTTGGAGCCGAGCGTTTAAACAGGTGATGCTGGGGCGCTTTGGTTATAAAGCGGGGGTTGCCAGTTTGGATGAGCAAAATCAACGCGCCTTTGTGGGGGATATCGGGCTTTCTACGCCACTTTTTCCGCAAGCATGGGGAGATTGCACGCCGCATCAAGCCGTTTGTCAAAAGGCACCCCACGGCTATGATGCTCAACAACCGTTAGAAGCGCCTAAGAAAGTCACGGATGCGGTACTTTATTATGTCAGCCATCTAAAACTCCCCAAGCAACCACCAAAATCTTCTACAGATAGTATTGCAGGTCAAAAACATTTTATCCAAGCGGGTTGTGTTGCGTGTCATCGACCCTATTTTCAGCTTAATGATGCGGCATCAAATCAAACAACCATTGCGCCTTATAGTGATTTATTGTTGCATGATATGGGTGACGGATTAGCCGATCATCGTGCGGAAGGGGAGGCGAATGGAAAAGAGTGGCGCACCACACCACTGTGGGGAATTGGTTTAACCGAACGCATTAATGGGCATCATTACTATCTTCATGATGGACGTGCAACAACCTTGCAACAGGCTATTTTATGGCATGGTGGTGAGGCAGAAAAGTCGCGCGACTCTTATGTGAAACTGGCGAAAAAAAAGCGCCAACAGTTACTTCAATTTTTGGGGACGTTATAAATGAACAAGCTATTGTTACTTATCCTTCTTTCTAGTGTTAGCTCCGTGCTAGCGGCGGCGGATTGGAAAAAATCGAACCTTGACGTCGTGGATCAGTTCGCTATTCCTAGTTATCAAACATTGCAAAAAAAGAGTCAGGCGCTGATGCAGTCCAGCCAAGATTTTTGTGCTCATGCCAATGAAAAGCAATTTAATAGCCTAAAAGAGAATTTCCATCAAACCATGGATGCGTGGCAAGTTGCACAAATTTTTCGTTCTGGCCCTGCGATGCAAAAGATGCGTTTTTACCGTTTAGAAATGTGGCCTGATCGGAGTAATGCGGCATCGAAGCATTTGCGAAAATTACAAAAAGAAGCCAATCCTGACCGTCTTAAAGTTGAGAACTTTAGCAAAGCAAGTACCGCTATCCAAGGTTTATCGGCGCTGGAACGATTGCTGTATGCTAAAGCGGTGCAGCCAAATGATTTTCAAACGGATGGAAAGGAAAATTTCAAATGCCAATTAGTGCAGGCCATTAGTCTCAATATACACCGTATTTCCACGGAGTTACTCACCGCGTGGCAACAGGATTTTCGTGATCTTATTCGTAAGCCTAGCAAG
>JAGLDQ010000153.1 GCA_023145535.1 Cocleimonas sp.
GGGGGGGTATGCGAATAATAGCGAGTGGATTTTTCTTAGGCACATTTCTGTTGCCATTTTTTTCTCATTTGCCTAACACAGGGGGGTTATTTTCTTTATTGTTGGCAATATTATTGTTGATTCTTAGTCTCTCCTGCTCGAAGTACTTCTCATATCCTAATTCAATGATTAAGCGACTCTTGATCTTCCTATTCACAGGTCTTTTAAGTTTTACTTATGCTGCAATAATGGCAAAGTCAATTATTGATACTCGTTTACACAGCGAACTTGTGGGTAAGGACTTAGTGATTGAAGGCGTTATCGCAAATATCCCCCAGAAACAACACAAGCGTTGGCGGTTTTATTTTGATGTGAAGTCGGCAAGGATGGCGCAAAGCAAGGATGAAGGTGAGCAAAGCGTTCGCTTACAAGGTCGAATTAAACTCAGCTTATATCATCATAAAAAAATAGAACGTAAGAAATTAGTAGCAGGGCAGAAGTGGCGTTTTCGAGTGCGCTTAAAACAACCGAATGGGTTTATGAACCAAGGAGGTTTTGATTATGAAAAATGGTTGTTTACTAACAGAATTAGAGCAACAGGCTATGTGCGGCACTCTGCACAGAGTATTTTATTAGAACCACCGCCTTGGCATTCGCTTCATTATCAGCGTCAACAAATCGCCTATAAAATCAATCAATTGCTTGATAAAGATTCATCGAATAATAATGCTAATGCCATTGTTAGTGCATTAGCGGTTGCTAGTCGTGATGAGATTAGTGCGTCGCAATGGGCGTTGTTTCGTCACACAGGAACGAGTCATTTAATCGCTATTTCAGGTTTACATATTGGCATGGTGGCAGGGTTTGGGTATGGCTTGATTGCTGCGCTTTGGTGGCTCTTTCCTTCCCTGTACCAAAAAATACCCGTACGTATCGCGGGTGCTTTTTTAGCAGTGACACTAGCAACCCTTTATGCCTTATTAGCAGGTTTTACCTTACCCACACAGCGGAGTTTGGTGATGGTCGTGGGTGTGGTGATTGCCTTGTTACAGCGTCAGCGTGTCATGACGATTAATATTATCGCGATGGCGCTAATGATCGTTTTACTGATTGATCCTTTCGCGACCATGAGCGCCAGTTTTTGGCTATCATTTGCCGCCGTATTCTTGATTTTACTCTATAGCAATCGACGAAAGAAAAAGTCGCCTTTTTCTTTTTTATCGCTTCAATTAATGCTCTCCTTGGGCATGTTTCCGCTCACTATTTTTTTCTTTGGCAGTGCATCGCTTATCTCGCCTATTGCTAATCTAATCGCTATTCCTTGGGTAACGGTCATTATTGTTCCGCTAATCTTACTGGCTCTGCTTTTTTTGTTGATCGCCCCTGTTTTGAGCCAGACTCTATTGCAATTTGTAGTAGTTAATATTGATTATTTAATGCGTGTTTTAGAATGGTTGGATAGTTTTCCTTTTACAATGTTGGATCTGCAAGCACTCCCTACCCTGTTTATTTTGCTTATGATGTTGAGTTTGCTCTTTCTATTTTTACCCAGTGGGTTTCCTGGTAAGTGGCTGGGTATCTTGTTATTGATCCCCATTTTTAACTATCAGCCTCAAACCGTTCAACAAGGCGCATTTATTTATACCCTGTTGGATGTGGGTCAAGGCTTGGCATCGGTAGTCCAGACAAAAAATCATGTGTTGGTGTATGACACGGGGCCAAAAGTTAATGAGACTTTTGATACAGGGAAGTTGGTGGTATTACCCTTTTTACAATCCAAAAGTATTGATCATATTGATAAAATGGTGTTGTCGCATGTGGATATGGATCATCGTGGCGGCACATTAGCGGTGTTAACAATCATAAAGACGGATGAGATTATCAGTAGCCATACTGATTTTTTGAAAAACTATCGGATAACAACCTGTCAGGCAGGACAAAGATGGCAATGGGATGGGGTGGTCTTTGAGTTTCTACATCCTAATGCGGGGATGCTTTTAACGGGCGAATTATCGAATAACAATCGTTCTTGCGTACTGCGTATTGCTAATCAATACCATAGTTTATTACTGACAGGGGATATTGAAAAAGAGACAGAATTGTCTCTGCTTGACAAGCAGAAGGATAAATTGAAGTCAGAGGTTTTGCTCATACCGCATCATGGTAGTACGACCTCATCAATAGATCGTTTTATTGATGCGGTCGATCCTAAGCTGACATTAAATTCAGCAGGCTACCATAATAAATTTAAGCATCCAGCAAAAAAAGTGGTGCAACGCTATCAGCAGCGAGGAATCCCAATGGTCGATACGGTAAGTAAAGGTGAGATTAGTTTGTTATTTCCTGCGGATAAGACGCCGTTCATACTTAAATCATATCGTGATGAGCAGGTTAAGTTTTGGCATAGAAAATGGTGATGGTATTGCTAAAAGATCCATCTTTTTAAGACTCTGCGCGTACCTCAACAGTAATAATATCATTATAAGCATCAACAGGTGCCAGTCTATTGTATTTAAATACTTTCATTTTTAAATCAGCCGTATTGCAACCGACAGGCATCTCTCCATAACTATTAGATGAAAACTGTACATCGGACATAACCGTACTGTCGGTACTGTCGATATCATTTTGAGTCGTATAATACAAACTATAAGAAGCGAGTGTGTTTTTTGTACCATCTGGCTTTATAATCTCACCCTGTAACTTAAAATTGTTCATGGTTCTAATGGTGGCATAACAGCTCTTTGCATTGGTCTCAACAACCATAGAGCCGATACCAATATTATCACCCGTACTGACAATATCCTCCAGTTTCTCAGCATCCAATTGAATAATTTCGCTTTTAGGCGGCTCAACTATAATTTCAGATTCTTTCTGGACGGATACTTCAAATGCTTTTGTGAAAATTTGAGCGGTAGTTGGGTCGCTTGAATCAAGCGCAAAGCTTGTTGAAATGGTTAAAAGAGAGGTGATTGCAATAGCTAAGGGAAGTTTTTTCATATTGATGTCCTGTTTAATGCCCTATGCCGCTTATTTATTTAATTGATAAATTATAGTCTGAAGCTATTCTTGATATGCTTAGATCATATGAATCAATCAGTTATAAAATAAGTTGCATAGGGGGGGTAGTTTATTATTTTAAGTTTTTAATTTAAAACAGAAG
>JAGLDQ010000154.1 GCA_023145535.1 Cocleimonas sp.
TCTGATAAAATTCCTCCTGTGGCGGCTAAACATGGGCATATTGAATTGAATGATAGGGGGTTGCGAAAAAAGAAACAATTGTCGCTCGCACAGGTCAATGAATTAGAAGCGATAAGGCAACAACGTATTGAGGAGTATAAAGAAAAACAAAAAACGGATAAGGTAAAAGCTTTAAAGAAAATGCGGGATGATCAGTTGCTTTCTATTTACTCCACCCGTGAAGAATTAATGAATGTTTTTAAAAGTAAAATAAAAATGTTAAAAATAGCGACAGAAATGTTGAAAGATCGCCATAAGAGGCTTTCAAATCGTTTAGCTAAAACTGAAATTCAGTATGAAAAAATGAAAAACCCTAATTTTAGGGGAACGATTATGAAAAAAATTGATGATATGTTGGATGGATTGAAAGTATACCAGCAGGCCATTACGGAAAATATTATAGAACTTGATAAATTACAAAAACGTTTTAAGACAGATCTTAGGCGCTTTGATCGCTTGAGCTTAGAGCGGACATTAGTTGATGCGGGCGTAGAGACCTCAACAGTCTTCAATAGGATCAAAAAATCGACTCCACAAAAGACATCAAGTAAAAAGCTTAGAGAGGGTTTAAAAACAAATATTGGGGATAATACGCTGGATATATCAAAAATATTCAAGACGCTGGAAAAGGCAGTTACGTCAAGTGATAGTCGTCATTAAGGCAGTGCAGGATAAATAGAAATGCATTTATTGCGGGCAAAAAAAGGACGCCTTTCGAAAAAGGCGCCAACCGCTAGGAGGGTATGAAATCTGCACACTAAGGTCATTGAAAATACCCATTTGCAATGACTGGTAACTGTGTAGATAGATTTAGTATATTATTAATAACTAATACTATGCAAGTAAATTTTTCATCTATTTATACTGTTTATTGATAATAGGTGGTTTTACAGACGTGAAAGGTAGAGGTAGTGTCCCCATGTTTTATTTGACTAAGAATTAGGAGATAAGCCAATAATCAGTCTTTCTGTTAGGTAATATAGAATAAAAGGGGGTGTTCTTGTCCGTTTAATCTTGGAGAAATGAGAGAACCCACTCGTTTAATTTAGGGGAATGTCATGAAAATTTTGCAACTTGCTACCTTTGTTAGTCTAGCGGTTATTGTTTTATCCGCCTGCCAGCCACGTTCAAAATTGCCCCCACCGCCCGTAGTGGTGGTGAGTAAACCAAAGCCTCCTGAAATCATCGAAGTTCCTGCGATTCTCACACCGCCTGCTGTTGTTGTGGTAAAGCGCCCCCCTGTTATTCATTATCCAAAAGGTGTCGAGCGTCCACGCCTTTCTGCTTATGAATTGCGTGTTATTAGCGATAAAATTTACTTAAACGAAGCGTCATCCAATCCCGATAAATTGATGATTTGGGCAAAAGGTGAAAACTTTGCATCGGTGGGAATAGGGCACTTTATTTGGTATCCCGCTGGAGAACCGAAGCGTTTTGATGAAACATTCCCTGCAATGATTGACTATTTTGTTAAAAACAAAGTGGTCGTACCCTCATGGCTAGCAACAGCGCGTCGCACAGGAGCGCCGTGGAAAAATAAAGCGACCTTTGAACACGCTAAAAATGATAAAGAATTTCGTCAATTGAAAATCCTCTTACTGAATACCAAAGAGCTACAAACCCAGTTCTTTTTTGATCGTATTCATGAATCCATTCCGCAAATTGTAAAGCTTGCGCCTCCCCAAGATCGCAAGCGAATTATTGCTAATTATAATGCGTTAGCCCATACCAAAGGGGGCTGGTATCCTTTGATTGATTACATTAACTTCAAAGGTAAAGGCACTAAATCGAGTGAACGCTATCATAATAAGGGGTGGGGATTATTACAGGCATTACAGGAAATGCAGCCTGTCGAGGCGGGCGCACAAGCGTTGGATGAGTTCTCACGGGCAACCCAAGCGGTGTTGGAAAGACGTGTAAGAAACTCGCCACCCGCTAATAATGAAAACCGTTGGTTGCCCGGTTGGAAAAATCGAACTAGTACTTATAGGCGTTCTTTGCTATAACGAGCGAAGTAATCTCTCGCAAGGATGCAGAGCGCGCAAAGAAAAGAAAACATATTTTTAGCGTGATTTGCTTCTTTGAATTAGGGACAATGGTAGAATATTAGCAGAGAGGCTGTCGGTCATGTCTTAATGCAAATGATGCATAATAACTCACGCTTATTACTGTCATTGAATTAACAATACGCTGCCTTAAGTTGACCTTCTTTGTAACGACGTTATTTTCAAAAAGCCCCCTATCATGCGCCTCCTAAATATCCCCCTCATTATTTTTCTTTTGCTCTTTTCTATTTCAGCCACTGCTGATGACGATAAACCACAAAACTTTTTTAGTAGTGGCGATACGGGTGTGTTTAATGACTTAGGATCAGGTGAGCTGCTTAAGTCGATAATAAATAAGAATAAAACTTATTACTTAGAACAGGATGGTGATATTTTTGAAGAAGATATTGCGACGATTGAGCCTGCAATCCAAGGCTTAAAACGCGAAACGTATTCCTTTAGTAAATCCAAACGCCTTTTAGCAACGCAGGTTTATCCTCAGCATACCATTGCTTTCTATAGCGGTTGTCGTTATAAAATTGTCGGCAAAAAACTTATTCCCATCCATAGTAGCTGCGGTTTTAAATACCGTAAAAATAAAAATCGTTCACAGCGGATTGAATGGGAGCATGTTGTTCCTGCGTGGTTGTTTGGTCATCAGTTACGTTGTTGGCAGCAAGGAGGGCGCTTAAACTGCCGTAATAACAATGCAACCTTTAAGCAAATGGAAGCGGATATGCATAATCTTGTCCCTGCTATTGGCGAGATTAATGGCGATCGTAGTAACTATAAATATGGCATGATTTCAGGTGAGCAGCGCTTATATGGTAAGCCTGATATGGAAATTTCTTTTGCACAGCGTATGGCAGAGCCGCCTAAATCTGTTTTTGGTGATATTGCCCGCACCTATTTTTTCATGGTGGATAAATATGATCTAAAAATTAGTAATCAGCAGAAGCAATTATTTATTGCTTGGAATAATCTAGACCCTGTTGATGCGTGGGAGCGAGAGAAAAACAAACGCCTGAAAGAAGTGCAAGGGGATGAGAATCTCTATATCACCCATTATAAAAAATTAAAGCAGGGTGATCTTGTTGATAGTAGCGCAGGCGACACGTTTGAGGACATCAAAACAGAGCTAGCGCCAATTTTTGCGTTTCTTTATGGATATTTGCCAGCATGGATTGTGAATATTCTCTTGTTACTAGCCGTCGTTGTTATCGGGTGGTATCGACGTAGCAACAAAAAAAGGAAAGAAACAAAACAGCCTCAAGAAAAACAGAACGCACCACAAAAGACTAAAAAGAAAGTGAGTAAAGTGAGTAAAGTGAGTAAAGCTAGAAAGGTGGTTTTGCTCAGCGAAATTAAGGCGAATGAAGCTTACTACTTACAGCCTCAACTCGTAAATAAATTATTAGGTCTGGATAATGAGGGACAAGCTGTGATTGAAGCGGAGAAAAATATAATCAATACACAATCATGGCAACTGATTCCTACGAATAAACAAGAGGGTTTTGTTTTTATCCAAAAAACAGGCACAAACCAAGTGCTTGAAGTTAAAGACGCGGATAAAAAAGATGGTGCTAAAGTAAGGTTAGCAACCAGAAAGCGGCGCTCTAATAATCATCAAGAATGGAAACTGGTAGCGCTTGACGACAACGCCCACTGGTACTTTCTTCAAAATAGAGCCACGCAAAATGTACTCGATGTTGCCTATAAAAAGACTAAAGAGGGGAGCAGTGTGGTTAGTTACCATAAAAAAGTACGGGGTTACGAAAACCAGTTGTGGTTATTGGCTGAAGTTAAATGATGTAATAAAGTATCATTTTAACCTCACGAAAAATGGATAAAGTATAATATAAACTTCTTGCTTCAATATTTTACCCTAGTCAACACAGGTGAAGAGAATGCGGTGAGAATCATTTAATGAAAGGATAAAAAGCACATGAAAAACAAAAAAATAATGGCATTGTTAGCAGGGATATTAAGCACTACGCCATTGTATGCATATGATATTACAACAGGAAGTGCATCAGGTAGTTATATTGAAATTGGTAAAAACCTTGCTAAATTAGTCGAGGGTGGCAAGGTATTAGAGTCGAAAGGCTCTATTGAAAATCTTGAACGATTGGCGAGTGGTAAGGCCGATATAGGCATTGTTCAATTGGATGCTTATGCATGGTTTTCTGGGAAACATCCTAAGAAAGCAGCAAAAATTGAAGTGATCGGGACGCTTTTTAAAGAATGTATTCATATTGCGGTTAATAAAGACGGCAAAGTACAGGACGAGGATGATTTGCAACAAGAAGGCGCGACGATTGCTATTGGCAAGCAAGGATCAGGTTCGGCGGTGACGTGGGATTATATGATGAAGCTTGAACCAGGTTATAAAAAATCAGCGGTTGTGTTTAAAGGCGGTAGCAGAGCGTTTGCAAAATTGTTACTAAGTGATAAAAAAGGAACGTCTGGTATTGATGCGATTATGTGGGTGACGCGGCCTAATCTAAATGATAAATACCTTAAAATGGTGATGGAAAATCCCAAGCTAACGATGATTGAGGTCGATGACAAAGACTTAAATGACAGTTATAAGCCGTTAGGTAGACCTATCTATGAGTTTCAAACGCTACCGACAAAAGATGGTTTATTTAGCAAAGGTAAATTAAAAGTACCTTGTGTTGATGCGGCTATTGTTGCCCGCTCTGATGCCGATGATACTTTATTAGATAAAGTGTCTGATGTTGTTGTGAGTTATAAAGCATCCTTATTAAAGTAAGGGCGAGGTTTCTCGTTCTCATGCCCTTGCATAAGAACGAGATTAAGCCTCCGCCATTGTTAGCATTTAAACCACACTACCAAATGAATAATCCACATTACCGGCGGGATTACTAATACCAGCTAATGCACAGCCTTGTGAAATGGGGCCTCTGGGTAGAAGTTTGTATAAATATTTCATTCCCCCTTTGGTATGAAACCTTTCCTCAAGGGCATCCGTTAACTCGCGGCGATTAACCTCTGTCTTATCATGTGTGCTGAAATAGCTTTGTAATGCTTCAACAATATTCCAGTGATCTTGGGTGAGGGTTAGTTGTTGTGATTTTGCGATTGCTTCCGTATTGGAGGGATTCCAGCCCTTGGGGGCATCTGCAAAGTTGCTCATAAGTAAATCTCCTGCGGTTTATAAATACGATTGATTAATATTTTTTATGCTTGCATTATATTTATATATGTCAATTGGATACTTGTCAATATAGACGCATAATTCATAGGGATTTAGTCGGGTATGATTATTTATAAAGTGCAAAGATCGCTAAAAATAATAAGATAAACTCGATCAGTGCCATTATTTTCCAAAACATAACAGGATTACGTTCTATTAGGGGTTCGGCGTGGTTTGAGCGTATGAGCGCTGTATTTGGCTTTGATAAATCGGTGACAAATTCAGAGAGCAGTTGATAGCGTTTAGTCGGCGTGGGGTGGACAGCTTTGCGTAGCGCTAAATCAATCCAGTCGGGAACGTGTGGGTTGTACTCTCTTGCGGAAGTATAAACAAATTTCTTTGTTGCGGCACGTTCGGGGCTGATTTCCCCATAGGGCAATTTCCCTGTGAACATTTCATAGGCAATTACACCTAATGAAAAAATATCGGAGCGGTTTGTGCCTTGTTCGCCTTTAAAGTATTCAGGGGCGGAGTAGTTGGCAGTGCCGACAATATTGGTGTGTTCGATAACGGACTTTATTTCTGCCAGACCGGCCACTTTGGTTGAGCCAAAGTCAATAATAATCAGGGTGTTATTCTGATCGATAATAATATTATCGGGTTTGAGATCTTGATGAATCATTTCCATGCGATGCATACAACGTAAGCCTTTAGCGATCTGCGTTATACTGCTTCGCACATGTGTGACACTTGCTTTTGGGTTCTCTGACATCCACTGTTGTAAGGTTTGCCCTTGAATATACTCAACGGCGCTATAAAGAAAATTACGCTGATGTTTTAGCTCACACGCTTTGATTAAATGCGGAGAGTTTAGTCGTTTTGCCACCCATTCCTCATGTAAAAACAAGTCAATATAAGCAGGATCATCGACAAAATTTATTGAGGGTGTTTTTATAACGACGAACTGTTTTTCGCTATTATTCTCTGTATACGCACCGTCATTAAAAGTTGCTTCAGCCAAGTACACCTGACTACGCGAAGTGGCCTGTAGTTCACGAATAATTTCAAAGCTATCCAGAAGATTGCCGGCCGTTAAATCAGGCGGAAAAGGAAGGCGTGTTAATTTTTCATAGAATTCTTGTTTATCGGCGTGAGCTATCGTATCAATGCGTATTAATTGACAGCTAATATTATCATCACTGTTATTAGCTAACGCTGCTTTTAGCAAGGTATCACAGGCTTGTTGGGGATTATTGCTATGTTCGATTAAATGTTCACGTAATTCTCTATCAGAAATGAAATCATGGATGCCATCGGTGCTGAGAAAGTATAAATCTCCGAGCTGAATCGGTGTTCTGCGATAGTCAATTTCCAGATGGGTATCAATCCCTAAAGCACGGCTCAGGTATTCACGATCTTTACTTAGCCAAACGCGATGATCGTGAGTGAGTTGTACCAAATCAGCATTACGTAAACGATAAATACGACTATCCCCCACATGAAATAAATGCGCGGTTTGTGACTTAAGAACAATGGCACTAAAGGTTGTGACTAACCCCTTAGAGGAGCTATAACGTTTTTGCCCTTGTGAAAAAAGCATACTATTAAGCGCGGACATAATGCGGTTGACGGCATGTTTTACCGTCCATGATTCTGGTGTGCTGTAATAATCGGTTAGAAATTGTGTGACGCTTATTTGGCTTGCTTCTTTACCCCCATCACTACCACTCATGCCATCTGCTATGGCAATGCTAATGCCTTTATTTTCTAACTGTGCATCATCAGGAATTTTTGCTCCATAAAAATCTTCATTTTCTGGTTTGATGCCTGCGGAGGTTGCTTGACCTAATGTGATGGATAGCTTTTTATTCATAGTGAGTGTTTAAATAGGCTGAGTTAGCGTGCATAAGCTGTAAGGAGTGAAAGCTCAATAACATCCCAAACTAACTTGCACTCAAGGGGCATAGCCACCTTTGCTCTCCAGATTAATCACTTTTAACCGTTACGTAGCTCGCTATGCTCCGCTTGAGAGTAATCAATCTGGAATAAAAATTCGGCGTTAGTTTAGGATGTTATTAAATTCTCCTTCCTAAAGAATTAAATAAGGCGCTGAGTTTATCATTGTTGAGATCAGAGAGTCCTAAACTAATGGCTTTAAAACCAAAGAAGCCCAGATTAAAATCTGGGCTTCTTATGGGATGAATTCTTTCAGATAATGAATAGAATTCAAATGGTAGCACGAGACATGAGTTGCATATCTCTATTCTACAGGGGGAAGGATGGGCTTCCTACATCATACCGCCCATTCCACCCATACC
>JAGLDQ010000155.1 GCA_023145535.1 Cocleimonas sp.
GCCACTAATTTACGCGGCGGACTGTTTAGTTGGTATCAAGCGGGGCTTGAAATTGTGCCACCGAATGCCAATTGAGATGAGTCACCATCAACCGTTTATGATCGGGATATTGTCGGCAATATCCCGATAAAGAAATTCCACAAAACAGAATAAACCGCGTATCCTTATCATCTATAAATAATCATAACCCTAGATGAATCTCATGAAGCAAATCATAGCCTATCTTTCCCTTCTCTTACTGAGCGCCTGCTCCTTAAATCCGATAACAACCGACTCATCCTCCCCCAACGTCAAAAAAAACCCTGATACTTCTCGCCATATCAATGTCATGGCGCTTAAAGACACGGCCACATTAGCCACCATTACACCGCAATTAGCACAATCTAAAATGGTCTTAGTGGGTGAAAGCCACACGACTTATGGGGATCATTTAAATCAATTGGCGATTATTAAAAATCTACGTCCGCATTGGAAGCAGATGGCCATTGGTCTTGAGTTTGTGCAATACCCCTTTCAACAGGGATTAGATGACTATATTGCAGGGAAAATTAATCAGGAAGAAATGCTACGCCAAACCCAATGGTATGATCGCTGGCGTTATGATTTCCGCCTTTATCGCCCTATTTTTGAATACGCCAAACAACAAAAAATCCCACTCATTGCATTGAATACACCGCGCGAGATTACTAAGCGCATTAGTAAAGTCGGTATTAAAGCACTCAATAAAAAAGAACGCGCCCAGTTGCCTCAACAAATCGATCAGAGTAATCAGCTTTACCGCTTAAAACTTGAAAAAGTCTATAGCCAACACGGTGGAAAGAGCCGTAGCAAAAAATTTGAACGCTTCTATCAAGCGCAACTTGCTTGGGATGAAACGATGGCGGATCAAGCGGCTAAATTTATCAGAAAAAATCCTGCGTATCGTATGGTTATTTTAGCGGGCAGCGGGCATCTGGAAGATCGTCATGGCATCCCCTCACGCTTGCAACGTAGAATAAAGAGCAAGCCTATCGTTGTACTTAATGGAATTAAAGGCACGCCTAGCGCTTCACAAGCAGATTACTTGCTATTTTCGCCTGAAAGTAAGCTTCCCAAAGCAGGCAAGATGGGAATCTTTATGGAAGATACCGCTAAAGGCGTACTCATTAGCAAAATAACAAAAGGAAGCGCGAGTGCTAAAGCGGGTTTAAAGAAAGGTGATTTAATCACCCATTTGAATAACAATAAGGTCAGCAAGATTGAAGATATTAAAATTAGCCTGATGGATGCTCAACCTAAACAAAAGATAAGCCTTGCTATCCTACGCGCTGGAAAAAAGAAAATATCCAAAAGGATAGTACTGCAATAAGTGATAATTTATGTATACTATTCTAACCCTCTAAACTACTGATTTGTTGCCTAAACCCTACAAGTATCGATATTCATCTATTCAACATCCTAGGAATGGAGTACTTTAACCTCGTTGAGCAAGGCTAAAGCATCCGATTCCAGAAGGCATTATCTGAAAAGTTAGAATACACACAATACTTGCAGGATTTAGGTCTTTATAAAATATGCTAAAAAAACCTCTCTTTCTTCTCTTCCTGCTATTAAGCCCTTCGCTACTTTTTGCCGATTCTATTGATTTATTTATTATGGGGGGGCAATCCAATATGCAAGGATGGCGCAGTGATGCCGCAGAATATCCGCAAGCGGGCATTAAGTTTGACCCTGATATTCCTTTTTATTGGGAGGCCGTTGATTACGCGTCATCCAAAGGCGAATGGCGTTCTTTAGAACCGCAAGCAGGGCATTTTATTAAGGGACATTTTGGCCCTGAGGTGATGTTTTCTCGCCAACTTAAACGCTCTGGGCTTCACCCCGCTATTTTTAAATACAGTTTTGGTAGTAGTAATTTACGCGATGTCTGGAAGACTCCAGGCGCAGGGGGTCTCTACGATAAAATGACCCATCAATTAAAACGCGCGATTAAGCTGCTTAAATTTCAAGGTCATCAGGTTAATATCCGTGCTTTTATTTGGATTCAGGGCGAGAGTGACGCGGATACGGATAAACTAGCGGAAGCGTATTATCACAATTTACGCAATATGCTACATCACTTCCGACACACTATTGTGAAAAATCCTAAGTTACCCATCCTCTTAGGTCTCGATGAACAACATCCGCGTGTTGCGATACGCCCCGCCGTGGTGGAAGCACAGAAGAAAATTGCTGCCGATGACCCTAATATTAACTTTATCTCCATGCGCGGTCTGGAAAAGTCAGATGTAACCCACCTTACTGCAAAAGGTGTGATCGCACATGGCGAGCGCTTGTATAATAGTTATATCAAACTGACCTACTTACCCCCTAAATTAGAAAAATTATGGCAGGAGTAATAACCTCATGGATTTATCGACTTGGTTGTTTTTTATTAGCATCACATTCGTCATCACGTTTAGCCCTGGCCCTGCCGTCTTATTAGCAATTACCAATAGCCTCCGCTTTGGTTTACGTACCACCTTTTATTCAACCTTGGGCAATGAATTAGGGATCTTATTAGTCGCTTCCCTTGCGATGTTAGGACTGGGCGCAATTTTAACAACATCAACTACGTTATTTTTCGTCTTAAAAACCGTGGGGGCTGCTTACCTCATTTATCTTGGCGTTCGTCAATGGCGCTCAAAGGATAAGCTGCTTTCTCAAAAAACGGATCAAAGCAACGCACCAATACAAAGCAATCGCGTCTCTTTTGTACAAGGGTTCTTAGTGGCCGCCACAAACCCTAAAGCCATTCTATTTTTCAGCGCTTTGTTTCCACAATTTATCAATATCAACCAGCCTTTAATGTTGCAATTTAGCATCTTAAGCGCAACCTTTACGCTCCTATCCATGATTTCACTCATGAGCTATGCCGTTTTAGCACAACGCAGTCAACAATGGTTTAGTACAGAGCATCGCACTGCTTGGTTTAATCGCATTTTTGGTGGGCTATTTATGGCACTGGGCATTGGCTTATTGCAGCTAGGAAACAAGCAAAACTAAAAGAAAAAAATGCTCCCAAATCTTGATTGCTTTCACTTAATTGATCCTTCATCTGCTCTTTAGGCTACATACAGATGACAGCCTGTTTAAAATGACAACGAAAACAGCAATTCACCAAGGTCAGGCTTCCAGCCAAAGCGCTTCAAATCAACCCTTCCATTATTCACCCGCACACCTTCCATTTCCAGTAAGTCCCATTGCCTTTGATATAACGGGCTATGGCTTGGAATCGATATTTTCCCTTGAGCATTTAGCACTCGATACCACGGCAAGGCTAACGGCTTCGAGGCTTTTCGCAACGCGGTTGATACAAATCGCGCCCGCCTTGGTAGCCCTGCTAAATCGGCTATCACACCATAACTAGAGACCTTGCCTTCTGGAATCAACTGCACAACTTGCCAAATGCGTTGTTGATTATTGGGCTTATCGTTATCCATTACGTTTTCTGTATCAACTTACCAATCGTCAATCCTTGTACAATAATCGAGAAAATCACCACAATATAAGTAATCACCAATAAGGCTTCACGGTACTCGTTATCAGGTAATGTCAGCACCAGCGCAATAGAGATGCCGCCCCGCAATCCGCCCCACGTCAAAATGCGGACAATACGTGGACTAAAATTTTTGCGAAGTTTCATGATAGAAACAGGCGTACCAACGGAGATAAAGCGTGCAAGCAAGGTCACAGGAATCATAATTAATCCTGCCCATAGATATTGCATTTCAAAGCTCAGTACCAGCACTTCTAGCCCAATTAATACAAAGAGAATCGCATTAAGTATTTCATCAATTAACTCCCAGAAATTATCCAAATGTAGGCGGGTTTTTTCTGACATTGCAAAACGTCTGCCTTTATTACCAATTAATAAACCAGCAACTACCACCGCAATAGGGCCTGAGATATGAAGCGCACTAGCTAATGCATAGCCACCCAACACCAAGGCTAAAGTGAGTAAAATTTCAACCTGATAATTATCAATACTGGCTAACATGCGGAAAGTGATATACCCCATAATAAAGCCAAATAGCGCACCCCCTAAAGCTTCTTGTGCAAATAAGAGCGCAATACTCGTTGCGTTTATTTCACTCTGCCCTCCTCCATGACCTGCACCCGCGATATTCAGCAACACGAGAAAAACTACAATCGCAACGCCATCATTAAAAAGTGATTCCCCTGCAATTTTGGTTTCTAATGATTTCGGTGCGCCGATGGTTTTTAGAATACCCATCACCGCAATAGGGTCGGTTGGGGAAATTAATGAGCCAAAGAGTAGACAGTAAATTAATGGGATCTCTAAGCCAATAAAAGCAAAAATATAATAAGAGGCAAAGCCAATCATAAAGGTTGATGCAATAACGCCCACGCTAGCAAGAATCGCAACCACCCACTTTTGCTTATTCAACTCATCTAAATGCACATGCAATGCACCCGCAAATAATAAGGCACTTAACATGCCTTGCATCAGTGTTTCATTAAAGTTGACTTGTGCGAGTAAATGCTTGGCATGATCTTCTAATGGAAAACCAAATTTACCGAGCACAATAATGCTCAATGAGAGTAATAGCGCAATAACTAGCAAACCAATCGTCGTTGGTAATTTAATATAACGATGATTAATATAGCTAAACAAAGCAGCAAGAGAAATAAGAATGGCGAGTGTATCGGTTATTAACATGTTGATTTCTTTTGTTAGTTGTTATAAAGAAAGAGTAAATTGGCAAAGATAGGTGCAATGTGTTTTATTTTTTTGATGTACTTTTGCTTTGCTTTTTTCTGTGACGTATTTTTTATTTAACTCGCTAGGCTCTATTAACATTTGATGATCACTTCCCCTTTTTGCCTATTTTCCTTCTTTCTGCGTTAAATAAAAACCGCGTAACCCTACTATGCGCTTATTTTTTGCCTTGATAGAAGAAAAAACCGACTAAAAGTGACAATATAACCCAATGTCAATCAAACCTAGTACAGCAGGTTATTTAAATTAGGGGGTAACATTCTCTCCCCTATTATTTGATAAGTTTCAGCAGAGAGAAACGTATTAATAAACACCGTGGGGCTGGGTGATAAAGAATAAGACCCCATCGCGATACCAAAAATAATGCCTGAGCTTGCCCATTGCTTGGTATCAACAATCTTCATTGCCGTACCAAAAGAGCGTTTTATGCGACGATTCGTAAAATCCACCGAATAAAGCTCATCAAGTACTAGGTGGATAATAAAACCATAGAAAACGAGCAGTCCAATTAACCATGATACAAACGCCGTTTTATCATAAAAGTTAAAACTGATTGCCGTACTAAAAAAAGCAAAGGCAAAAGCCGCAATTAAGGAGTGAAATGCACCTCGATGCTTGGTGAATTTATGAAAAATCATCCAAATAGGATAACGAATAGTGGCATAAATAATCAACCCTATGACCCATAATTCGACAATTGCCAACTTATTTTTGGTGGAAAATACCCATAAAAAAGCAACAATCATACCAATAAGAGAGAAAATAATACGGCTGGGGTACGAACGCTGCAAATCCACATCGGGCAAAATACCGCCAATCGTTCCCGCGAGCGTAAGCAATAGCGCATCGCTCGCGCCAATGAAACCCACTTGCAAACACAGCGTTGATAATAAGCCTGATGCAACGGCGGCGACGGTGATATGTGTATTAAAATTTGCCATAAATTTCAGAGTAACGGATAAAGTACTATTCTACTAAATAACTCTAAGGAACGTATACAGAATAATTTATCAAAGTAATAACGCATAATTTTTACTCTCACTGCCGCGCTATCGCTCGCCCTAGCTTGGTAGAAAAAAGTGAAAATATAAATTTTAAAAAAAAAGAAAAGGGTTTTAACTGACTGCAAACGGTTTGAGGGGTTGAGAAAAGCTGTGCTGAGTTGCCCTTGCGTTTTTTGTAGGCGCATAGC
>JAGLDQ010000156.1 GCA_023145535.1 Cocleimonas sp.
GCGGGTGCTTTAACAGGTATTCCACTCGCTCATAAGGATATTTTCTGTACCGATGGCGTACGCACTTCGGCAGGCTCTAAAATGCTGGCTAATTTTATTGCCCCTTATCATGCCACCGTCGTTGAAAAACTAAATGTTGCTGGTATGCCTATTTTGGGCAAAACCAATATGGATGAATTTGCGATGGGCTCATCGAATGAAAATTCATTTTACGGCACCGTAAAAAACCCATGGGATCTTGGGCGTGTTCCTGGTGGATCATCAGGAGGCAGTGCCGCAACCGTTGCGGCACGTTTAGCCCCTGTCGCAACAGGCACAGATACTGGCGGGTCAATTCGCCAACCTGCAGCCTTAACAGGAATCACAGGAATTAAACCAACTTATGGACGTGTCTCACGCTTTGGTATGATCGCTTATGCGTCTAGTCTGGATCAAGGCGGTATCTTTGGCACCTCCGCTGAAGACTGTGCGTTGGTTTTAGAAGCGATGTCAGGCTTTGATGATAAAGATTCAACCAGTTCAGAGCAACCAGTGGATGATTTGAGCGCGGGTCTGACTAACGATTTACAAGGTTTAAAGATCGGTCTACCCAAAGAATATTTTGAGGAAGGGCTCGATTCAAGTATTGCCAAGGTGATCGAGGATGCAATTGCTGAGTACAAAAAACTAGGCGCTGAAATAATTGAAATCAGCTTACCGAATACGCATCTCGCCATTCCTGCTTATTATGTGGTTGCTCCCGCTGAATGTTCTTCTAATCTATCCCGTTTAGATGGTGTGCGTTATGGCTATCGCTGTGAAAACCCTAAAGATTTACAAGATCACTATATGCGCTCACGAGGCGAAGCCTTTGGTGATGAAGTCAAGCGCCGTATTATGGTAGGAACGTATGCCTTATCTGCCGGTTATTATGATGCCTACTATTTAAAAGCACAGCAAATCAGACGTTTGGTGAGTGAAGATTTCAAACAAGCCTTTGAAAAAGTTGATGTGATTATGGGGCCTGTTGCACCCAATACGGCGTTTAAGATTGGCGAGAAATCGGATGATCCTATTAGCATGTACCTTTCTGATATTTATACCATCGCTGTGAACCTAGCAGGATTGCCAGGAATGTCAATTCCAGCAGGAATGGCAAATAATCTGCCCGTTGGCTTACAGTTAATTGGTAATTATTTTGATGAAGCTAAAATGTTAAATATTGCACATCAATATCAGCAAGTAACCGAACATCATCAACAAGTACCCACTGCATTTGAATCAGCCAAGGGAGGAGCATAAACATGGAATGGGAAACAGTAATCGGCTTGGAAATCCATGCCCAATTAATGACAAAGTCTAAAATATTCTCAGGTTCTTCGATTGCCTATGGTGCAGCGCCAAATACACAAGCCAATGTGGTTGATTTAGCCATGCCGGGCGTTTTACCGGTATTAAATATTGAAGCGGTTCGCATGGCCGCAAAATTTGGCCTAGGGATTGATGCGCCAGTGTCACAGCGTTCGGTGTTTGCACGTAAAAACTATTTTTATCCTGATTTGCCACAGGGCTATCAAATTAGTCAGTTTGATTTACCCATTGTAGAAATGGGACATATTGATATTCCACTAGAGAATGGCGAAACTAAGCGTATTGGTATTACACGCGCACATTTAGAGCAAGATGCAGGTAAGTCATTGCATAAAGATTATGCTGGCATGACGGGTATTGATTTAAATCGCTCAGGTACACCATTGCTAGAGATTGTTTCTGAACCTGATATGAGTAACGCGAAAGAAGCCGTTGCTTATATGAAAAAAATTCATGCGCTTGTACAGTATCTAGAAATCTGTGATGGTAATATGCAGGAAGGTTCTTTCCGTTGTGATGCGAATGTTTCCGTGCGCCCTAAAGGACAAAAGGAATTAGGAACGCGGGCTGAACTGAAAAACATTAACTCTTTTCGCTTTGTTGAGCGTGCCATTAATATTGAGATTGAGCGCCAAATTGATGTTATCGAAGAAGGCGGGCAAGTTGTTCAGGAGACACGCTTATTTGATCCTGATAAAGATGAAACTCGCTCAATGCGTTCTAAAGAAGAAGCAAATGATTACCGCTACTTCCCTGATCCTGATCTCTTACCGGTACGTATTAGTGATGCGTTTATTGAAGCAATACGTGCCACATTACCTGAGCTTCCCGAAGCTAAAAAACAGCGTTTTATGAATGAGTTTTCATTAAGTGACTATGATGCAGAAATCATGACATCGAGTCGCCCCTTAAGTGACTATTATGAAACCGTTGCCACTCAAAGTGGTGAAGCAAAACTGGCCGCCAACTGGGTGATGGGTAACTTATCAGCAGCATTAAATAAGGCCGATAAAGAGGTTGCAGACTCGCCAATTAGTGCAGAAATGCTAGCAGGGATGATTAAACGCATCTCAGACAATACCATTTCAGGAAAAATTGCCAAGGATGTATTTGAAGCGATGTGGCAAGGTGAGGGGGATGCCGATCGTGTTATTGACCGCAAAGGCCTGAAACAAATAACGGATACGACCGCGATTAAAACCATGATTGATGAAATTGTTGCAAATAATCCCGCTCAAGTTGAAGAGTTTCGCGCAGGTAAAGAGAAGGTCTTAGGCTTCTTTGTTGGTCAGGTAATGAAAGCCTCAAAAGGTAAAGCAAACCCAGGGCAGGTGAATCAATTATTAAGAGAGAGACTTAAATAAAATATATTTATCATATCAATAAGGGTTTCGCAAAGATCTTTTCTAAGCGGACTTTTTCATTTTTGAAATGATATTTTTATTAACCATCAATTAATCATTGCTTTATGTATTGCGATATATCAAATAGCTATTAAAGTGTAAGTGTTATTCTTCAAGGTCGCGCAAAATTTAACAGGATGTAAAATATGGCTTTTTCAATTTTTTTCGGAGGAAAAAAATCAAAATCTTCTACAGAGCAACATCGCCCTGTGGCGATTACTCGGGATTTAACCCATGTTATTATTCAACATGAAGGTCAACCCTTTGAAATATCACGCAATAAAGACAATGATGCAGTTTTGCCTCCCATGTATTCAAAAACGTCTCGTCCCTGCCCTCCCTTTTGCATTCAACCAATGGTCATTGCGCCGGGTATCGTTAATATTGCTGAGCTTGAATTTATTGACTACTTAGTACAAAAAAGTGAGGGGGATGACTCACTGGCTATTATTGATTCTCGTACAGCAGATTGGGTCTTGGTCGCAACCATACCAGGAACAATCAATGTACCTTGGATCTCGCTATCGCGTGAAGTCGGTGT
>JAGLDQ010000157.1 GCA_023145535.1 Cocleimonas sp.
GATGATAAAATAGAACAAATTCTTGATTTTTCTAATGCTAAAACACTGGTGTTATTTTGTAATGGGACTTGGTGTGAGCAATCTGCCATTCAAATAAAAGCATTAATTCATTTGGGCTATCCCAAAGAAAAAATCATCTATTATCGGGATGGAATACAGGGATGGGTTGGGCTTGGTTTTCCAACCGTTCCTTCTCTGGTCTGATAGGTACAAGGAAAGTCATTCCTGATGAAATCATCTCAACGTTATACTTCTTAATATTGAGTGATTAGGAATAAAATACATCAGTTGGGAGCATGCATGTTCCCTTAGCTTAAACTAAAGACTACAGAGAATGAGTGAAAATGGAATGTTTTCTAGCTCTTGAGCGCCACGTTCAGCTAAGTCTTCCACTTTAACAAACCGAACTGAAAAGCGCTGCTTTCCTGCACTAATTTCAGGGTAGTAGTTAGCCTCTTCAGGTAGTTCAATACGTAATAATTGATAATCACGGTTTGTGTTTAAACCCGCTTGAAAGAAACCATCCTCAGCAACCGCTTCTTCGGCATCACGGCTGTCGCGTATCAATTGCAAAACAATTTCAATCGCATCATATGCCATTGAGTAGGGTTCGACCCATTGATTGAGATCATCCACTCGTTTTTGTTGCGACTGATGTACCCAGTAATTGAAGAGCGGTACGTCAAAGCCATTCATATTTCCAGCAATTCCCGCCCGTTGCCTGAGCAGGTTTATGAAGGAATGACGCTTTAAGTGTTGTCCTAACTGCCCTCTGAAACTATAAATTTGTTTGGTTTTTTCATCAAGTCGTGCTAATACTTTTTCTAAACGATCCGCATCAATACCTTCTAACTCGGAAAGACGGCGTACTGCCTGACTTTGCCAATCGAGCATATTAAGCAGCGCGTTTTTAACATCAAGGCGAGAGGATAAATTATAGAGTTCTAGTAACACCGCAATAGCTGCCTGACAATTTTCAGGGCTTGGATCAACAAGGTGCTTTTTAAAGCGTGTCACTAAAAACTCTAAACGTAAAAATAAACGGATTTTCTCATTGAGGGGTTGTTCGTACACAGCCATAACAGCTTTTCCTAGTAGCGCAAAATATTAAGGTTCGATGGATTTTTAGGAACATGCACAGAATAACTTCACAATCTGATAACGCAAAATTTTTTCTTTAGATGAAGAAGATTTCATGCGATACATCGTTATTCTACATAACGCGCGAGATCATTTCATCTGCCGTAAAAGGCAAGTTAAAAATCAAAAAGTTGTTTCATGCACGTTCCTGAGTATAGCAGAACTTTTAGAGTCACGATAAGCTAATAAAATGCTCATGCAGTAAGTCTAGTTGCTGTAAGAGGCTCTCTTTTGAAGTACTATTATCCAAGATATGGGTCGCCTGTTTTAGACGTTGTTGGCGACTGATTTGCTTATTCATAATGGATTCTATTATTTTAATATTCGTTCCATCGCGTTCCTGTACCCTTTGAATTTGTTGCTTGGGCAAGCAGTCAATGACTATAATTTTATCAAATAAATCAAGATAGCCTTTTTCTATTAACAAGGGAATATCCGCAATAATATAAGGCACACTAGCAGACTCAGCGCCTTGTTGTAGTTTGTTTTTAATATCACGATGTATTTTAGGATGTAAAATAGCTTCAAGTTGCCTTAACTTATTAGTATCAGAGAACACCTGTTTTTTAAGCGCCGCGCGATCTAATGAGCCATTTTGTTGTAATAATGCATGACCAAACATTGCAATAATCTCATGAAGCGCTTCTGAATGCGGCTTAACAACATCACGAGCAATCTTATCCGCATCAATAATCGTAATGCCTTTTAGGGCAAAGGCGTTAGTGGCGGTACTTTTTCCACAACCAATCCCCCCCGTTAGGCCTATTTTTATCATTCTTTGTTTTTTAGCAAGCCTTTTAAAACAATGTCTTTATAACTAACTGTTCCAATCAGTTCTCCTGATTTATCCGATACGGGAGCAATATTAAGCCCAAAACGGCTAAATAAACGTGAACAGTAGCGAATATCCATATCTTCACGCACGCTGATAACAGGTTTTGACATGATTTCATAAATATTGACACGCTCAGGAGAGCGGTCTTTGGCAATAACCTGCTTGGCAATATCGGACAAGAGAACAATGCCATACTCATCGTCTTGATCACGTTTATCAACCACTAAAATACGGCTTTCTAAATCAACCATTTTATTGAGCGCTGCTTGCACTGTATCAATTCCATTGACTTTATTGAGGGTATGCTTCATTACCTCTCGAACTTGAACCGTTGATTGCTTTTCCATTAAAGAACCTCCTCTACTTTTTTGCTTAACTCTTCTACCTGATGCGAAATACCCACGACATCTTCGACATCAACCTGAAATGCCATGCCTGCTCCTTTTTCAGTATCAAAGTCACCCGCATCACTAATGGTTTCTAGAATGTGCCGACAAAGATGCTCTTCAACCAACATAAAAATAACATCACGCTGTGTCTCTAACGAGAGTCCAAAAAATGTCTTATTTCCCTCAAGACCTTCGCCGCTGGCATTGCTAATAATCGTTGTACCTGTTGCACCGGCCTCTCGTGCTGCTTGTATGACCTTTTCTGTTTTACTGTCTTCAATTAGTGCAACTAGTAATTTAAAATGCATGATTACCTCTCACTTTTTTGTTGGATTGATTTTTTCTGCGCGGCTCGTACATTGATAAACTGTGAAATCTGTGCGTAAGCCATGACGGACATAATAGGGAATAGACTGGCAAAAGCAATTAATCCAAAACCATCCATTAATGCATTACGCCCAGGAACGGTTTCTGCCAGACCTAACCCTAGTGCCGCTACCAGTGGCACAGTGACGGTTGAGGTGGTAACACCACCTGAGTCATAGGCCAATGGAACAATCATCCGTGGTGCGTAAAAAGTTTGTACCACCACAATAATATACCCACCAATGATAAACCAGTGCAATGGATAGCCTGTAACAATACGAAATGAACCTAACCCAATACCGACAGCAACACCAATGGCAACCGCAATACGTAAGCCCCAAACACCGATTGAGCCACCTGAAACCTGATTTGCTTTGATGGCCACGGCCATTAAGGAGGGTTCAGCAATCGTGGTACTAAAACCAATAGCAATGGCAAATAGGTAGACCCAACCATAATCTAGCCAATGAACAGTGCCACTGAAATTTTCCAATGAGCCGTAGATAAAGACAGGATCCGTTAATTGTTCTGCCATTAAACGCCCTAAGGGGAATAAGGCTTGCTCAAGTCCTTGCAAGAAGAGCGCCAACCCAACGAGCACATAGATAAAGCCAATAATAACACGCCGTAAATTAGCGACCTTGCGGCGCAATACAAAAAACTGAAAACCAAATAAAATAACGATAATGGGCAGGACATCGCGCATCGTCGCAAATAAAACACCTGAAAAATCAATAAGCCAAGCTAACATTTAGATCACCATCCCGTAAGCCATCACAAATATAATGGGCGTAAGCGAAGCCAATGCGATCAAGCCAAAACCATCGACCATCGGATTGCGACCTTTAATACTACTCGCCAAGCCAACCCCTAGCGCCGTCACTAACGGTACGGTAATGGTAGAAGTCGTCACACCGCCTGAGTCATAAGCGATGCCAATAATGGATTTTGGTGCGAGCGGAGTCATAATCATCACACCAATATAACCGCCAATAATCAAATAGTGGATCGGCCAACCTTTTAGAATACGCAGTACACCGATCAATATCGCTAA
>JAGLDQ010000158.1 GCA_023145535.1 Cocleimonas sp.
AGTTCGTGCAGGCTTAACGTATCAAGAAAGCCGACAAAGATAAGCGCATTGAGGTGTTCGGTAATATCATTCAGTGCATCGAGCCATGCAGGGTTAATATTCCCTTTCAATGCTTTTTTAACCTGATGATGAAACGGCAAAATGGTATCCAGTTGATGACATAGTTCCGTAGCTTGCTCGCTTAACTTGGCACGGTGCTTCGCTAGAGAAGCTATAAAATCTTGTTGTTGATGGCATTGATCATTATCTGTATCAAAGACTAACCGCACCGTGTTTTTTAGGATGCTTTGGGTGAGTTCATCACATCGTCCTGTCGCCGCATAGTGCAGGCAGTGTTGTCTAATATTCGGCAAGTTTCTTTTTATATTATTAATTTCTTTGCTGACGGATAGCATCAGCAACTTCAGCATTCCTTGTTGCTGCTGTGCTTTTTCAGCTGAATCAAATAGTTTAATCGCAACACTATTCCCTTCATCAACCAGTGCTGTCCATGCCTTAATTTTCATCCCCATACTGTCAATAATAATGGTTTCAGGGAGTTCACCAAAATCCCAGCGCGTAATATTACACCGCTCAATACTGTTTTTTTCCTGCTTCGCCGCTTGCTGGACAAGCGGCGCGGATGTTTTATCGCTCGCAATGCCTTTTAGTTGTTCTAAATCACGCCCTGCTTTAATTACTTTGCCACTTTCATCCACCACTTCAAATCGCATTAATAAATGCGCTTCAAACTCAATCTGTTTTAGAATTTGTGGTTCTATTTGATTACCCGTCATACGATGTAATTGATGCGCGACCGTGCTGATAAAGCTCGCTTTATTCGGTTGAATGGCTTCATGACAAGCTTTCGCATAATGCGGTACAGGCACGAATTGTTTACGCACCTGTTTGGGTAAACTGCGAATAAACTGTACTATTTTTTCTTCGATCATACCAGGTACAAGGTATTCAAACGGTGTGGGTTTTAACTGCCCTAGTGCCGTCATCGGTAAGCGGATGGTCACACCATCATTTTTTCGTCCTGGTTCAAAGTGATAACGCAGGGGTAATTGCATGCCTTGTACATTGAGATGATCAGGATATTGCAGATGATCCACATGAGAATCATCACGCTGCATTAATAATTCACGATTTAAAAATAAAGCTTCGGGATTTTCTGACTCGACTTTTTTACGCCATTTTTCAAAGGCTTTCCCACTATAAATAGATGGGGGTAGACGCTCATCATAAAAATCATACAAGGTATTTTCATCAACTAAAATATCACGACGACGAGATTTTGCCTCCAACGTTTCAATATCTTCAACGAGTCTAAGATTATGCAAAAAAAACGGGGCTTTACTCGTGTATTCGCCATAAACCAGTGCATGGCGAATAAAGAGTTGCCGTGAAATAACCGCGTCAATCACGCCATAATTAATACGCCGTTGCGCGGTAATGGTAATGCCGTACAAAGAGGTTCGCTCATTTGCACCCACTTGTGCGGGGTGTTTTTGCCAATGGGGTTCGCTGTAATGATGGCGTAATAAATGCTTGCCCAGTTGTTCCACCCATTGCGGTTGAATGAGCGCAACCGTGCGTGCAAACAAGCGGGAGGTTTCAACCATCTCTGCTGCCATTACCCATTTAGGTGGTTTTTTACTAAGCCCAGAACCAGGAAACAACGTAAATTTGCGATTATTAGCACCAAGGTATTCATTCTTTTCTTCTTTAAAGCCAACATGCCCCAGTAATCCTGTTAATAAACTGCGATGAATCGCATCGGGGTTGGCTTTTTGTTGGCTAAACTTCAGTTTGGCATCTTGTAGACTAAAGCGCAGTTGCTTATAGGTATCTTGCCATTCACGTAGTCGCCTATACGAGAGAAATTCTTTTTTACAAAGCTTACGAAGATGATTTTGGGAGAGTGCTTTCTTTTTTTGCTCGTAATAATCCCATAACGCTAGATAACTAAGGAAGTCGGATTTTTTATCTTTGAAACGATTGTGCTTTTCATCTGCGGCTTGCTGCTTTTCTAATGGGCGCTCACGCGGGTCTTGAATAGCCAACGCACTCACAATAATCAACACTTCGCTTAATGCGCCCTCCTTATCCCCTGCTAATAACATCCGCCCTAACCGCACATCAATGGGAAGGTGCGCGAGTATACGCCCCATTGGGGTAAGGTGATGCTCCCCATCAACCGCGCCAATTTCATAGAG
>JAGLDQ010000159.1 GCA_023145535.1 Cocleimonas sp.
GAAATCAGGTTAACTCAGATGATTTTTCTGTATCTGTGCTAATAACCCACGGGAAGCCGCTTCGATCATTTTAAAAACTTTTTCAAAGCCATTGCCTTTCCCATAATAAGGATCAGGCACATTATCATTATCCCAGTCAGCAGCAAATTGCATAAAGCAATGCACCTTATGTTGCAAATCATCGGTGGCTAAGTGCGTTAGGTCAGCGTAATTTGAGCGATCCATTGCAATAATATAATCGAAATGTTCAAAGTCTTCTATTTTCACTTTCTGTGCGCGTTGATGTGAAATATCAACGCCATTGTCTAACGCGGTTGCCTGTGAACGTGGATCGGGTGATTCACCTATATGGTATGCATGTGTACCCGCAGAATCAGTGAATATTTGTTGGCTTAAGCCTTCAGATTCAACTAATTGCTCAAATACACCCTGTGCAGTGGGTGAGCGGCAGATATTGCCCATGCAAACGAAAAGTACCTTGATGTTTTGCATCTTCAATCCTCTGTGTCAGATTTGCTTTCCTTGCTCGGCTTATCGGCTATTTCTGCAGTCGTCTTAGTCTCTTTCGCTGGTTTAGATGCTTTCGTTGCCTCTTTTTTCTCTGCGGTTTTAGGGTCTTTTACGGGTTTAGTCGCTTGAGGAGCCTCTTTCTTTGCTTCATCTTTAGCAGAATCCTTTTTTGCAACGGGTTTGGTTTTCTTTGGAGGCTGAGCTGCTTTTTTAGTGACTGTTTTGGCTTTGGTCGTGCCTTTTTTTGTTACAGTTTTGCTTTCCTTAGAAGACGTTGTGGGTGCTTTTTTAGGGCTAGGTGTTTTCCTTTTATCAGACTTAGCAACTTTTTCAGTCGCTTTCACGGTAGGCTTTTCTTTAGCCTTAGTATCCGTTTCAGCTATCTTTTTAGATGTGCTTGTTTTTGATACTGTTTTAGTGGCTACTTTTTTCTTAGTAGTGACTGCTTTTTTGCTAGCAGGTTTTGCTTTCTTTACTGTTTTTGGCGGTTTGTCACGACTTGTTTTAGTTGAAGGTTTTTGGTCAGCCTCCGTCTTTTTACCTTTAGCTTCTGTCTTGTTAGGAGTTGACTCCTCTGCTCTATCTACTTTTTTCTCTGGGCTATTGACTGCGGAAGAGCGTTTTGTCGTTGTTGTTTTTCTCGTTGTTTTTGTCGCCTTTTTTACTGGAGGCTTCTTTTTACTTGCTGTTGTTTTAGTTTTTTCAGCAGGCTTACTTTCAGTCTCGGCTTTAACCACTTTGTCCTTTTTACTCTCATCGGACTTTACTGCTGTCACTTTAGTGTTTGTGGTTTTTCTCCGTGTTGTTGTCGTCGACTGACTGGCCGCTTTAGGCTTTTTAGCCTTGGTAACTGGTTTGCTAGTCGTATCCTTGGGTTTAGTTTCAGATGCTGTTGTTTTAGCCGCTTTATCTGAGTCGGATTTTTCTGCTTTTACAGCAGGGTGTGCTGCCTTGGCATCTATGCTGTTGTCAGTCGTCTGTTTTCTGCGTGTCGTGGTCGTTTTGGCCGCTTTTTCAACAGGTTCTTTTGCTACTTGTTTAGGTGCTTTAACTTCAGGCTTTGCTGTTGGTATTATAACCTCAGCATCCACATTTTTCTTTTTAGCCGTCTGTTTTTTACGTGTTGTGCTCGTTTTAGCCGGTTTGTTGGTAACTTGTTTAGTCGTTGCTCTATCTGTCTTACTTTCAGCGGCTGTGATGTTAGGGCTTTTGCTCGCTGAGTCAGACTTTTCTGGCGTCGTGTTAGTTTTTGCGCTTTTATCGTTAGTGGTTTGCTTTTTATTGGTAGTCTGACTTGTAGAAGGCGTTTTGTTCTCTTTAACGCTAGGCTCTTTTGGCTCCTGTTGATTAGTCTCCGTTTGTTGTGAAGCACTTTTATGATCAGGCGATGATTTGGCATCAACTTGATTTATTGACTTGCTAGCGTTTGACGTTGGTTTATTGGCTACTTTGCTTGCATCCTTTGTTTCTTTTTTATCTTTACCTTGCTTAGTATTCGTTTCTGTTTTGTCAGCGACGGTAAACGTTGCTTTTTTATGGGCTGGTTTTTTAGCCTTAGCAGCGGAAGGAATAATAATTTCTAAGGGTGCTTGGCTGTTGAAATCAGGTGTTTGTGTAATCTTTTTTTCATCGATGGGATTTCTATTTTTAGCACTAGGGATTTTAATTGCTGGTATGACGCCAGTATGAGGTTTTTGATTAACGTGTTTATTTTGCGTTGCTGATTGTGAGGTTTGCTTATTCGTTTTGGCATGATGAGCAGCTTGCTTGGTAGGCTGATTATTCTTTTGCCTATTTGTATTTTGTTTATTGTTCTTCGTTTGAGTCGGATTATCCTGATGTTGTTTTTTCTGTTGTTGAGGTTGTGATTTATTATTTTGCGGTCTGTTTTGAGGCGGCTGTTTGTTAGTCGACTTAGTATTGCCATTCTGTTGACGCGACTGTTGATTGTTTTGCTGGCGTGGATTATTTTTTTGTTGTTTATTATTTTGACGATTATCATTACGGCTTTGATTATTATTACCTCGATTATTCTGCCGACGGCGAGGATTGTTATTGCGTCTATTTTGTTGTTGTTTATTGGTTGTTGGTTTTTTTTGTTCCTCCTCCTTTTGGGGTTCCTCAGTCACTTTCTTGCTACCAAATAGACCGCCAAAAATCCGCTGAATTAATCCAGGGGGAGTCTTCGGTTTTTCTGGTTGAGGAATAGGAGAAGGGGTTGCCGGTGTAACATTGCTTACAGCGGCCTGTACTGGCATTTGATTGCCTTCAGCCTGCTTAACACTATTTAATTGCTCAGGTGGTTTGACAATCTTCTTATAGCTGCGTGTTTCGCCATCCTCCACTTCATCTTCTTTAATGCGTTGAAGTTCGTAATGCGGTGTTTCTAGGTGATGATTGGGTAAGACGGTTAGCTTAATATCATGATGTGCTTGTATGTCAGCTAATGCTTTGCGTTTCTCATTTAGTAAGAAAGAAGCAACATGCACAGGCGTTTGCGCGATAACCTCATGGGTTCCATCTTTCATCGCCTCTTCTTCAATCAGGCGCATAATGGAAAGTGCTAAGGATTCAACACCACGAATAGTTCCCTGACCGCTACAGCGAGGACAAACGAGCTGGCTTGATTCACCAAGAGAAGGGCGTAAGCGTTGGCGTGACATTTCAAGCAGACCGAAGCGAGAAATTCGTCCTACTTGCACACGAGCGCGATCTACTTTTAACGCAGTGCGTAGGCGATGCTCAACTTCACGTTGATTACGGCTAGGCAACATATCAATAAAATCAATGACTACCAGCCCCCCTAAGTCACGTAGACGCAGTTGTCTAGCGACTTCATCGGCGGCTTCAAGATTGGTATTGAGGGCCGTTTCTTCAATGCCTGCGCCTTTAGTAGCACGCGCGGAGTTAACATCAATAGAAATTAATGCTTCGGTATGATCGATTACAATTGCTCCGCCAGAGGGGAGTGTTACTTCACGATGAAAGGCAGATTCGATTTGATGTTCAACTTGGTAGCGACTGAAGAGGGGAACAGGATCCGTGTAATGTTTTAATTTATGTAGGTTGTGCGGCATAACGGCTTGAATAAAATCATGCGCTTGCTTATAAACGAGCTCATTATCAACTAATATTTCGCCAACATCCTTACGAAAGTAATCGCGTAAGGTGCGGATAATAACATTGCTTTCCTGATATAGAAGGACAGGAGGTTTGTGCTGTGTATTAGCCGTGGTAATGGCTTTCCAGAGTGTTAGCAAATACTCCAAATCCCACGTTAACTCCTCTAACTCACGCCCAACACCCGCTGTGCGTACAATCGTTCCCATACCTTCAGGAATATCCAACTGTTGTAAAATTTTACGAATTTTATGACGATCTTCACCATTAATGCGTCGAGAAACACCCCCAGCGCGTGGATTATTCGGCATTAAGACTAAATAACGACCTGCTAAACTAATTTGTGTTGTGAGTGCTGCGCCTTTATTACCACGCTCTTCTTTATCAACTTGGACGAGTACTTCTAAGCCTTCTTTAATAACCTCTTTAATCGAAGGGCGACTAGAGACTTTTTTGCCTTTGGTATCCCAATATTCGCGGGAAATTTCTTTAAAAGGTAAAAAGCCATGACGATTAGCGCCATAGTTGACAAATGCCGCTTCAAGGCTTGGCTCAACACGAGTAATCGTGCCTTTATAAATATTGGATTTTTTCTGTGCGCGGAAGGGGTGCTCTATATCAAGGTCATAAAGGTATTGTCCATCGACCATTGCAACACGAATTTCTTCTGGCTGGGTTGCGTTTATTGCTATTCTTTTCATGTGATTAACGTTTCCTGTTAAGTAACAGCCCGCGTTAGTCAGTAATCAGTCAGTGAATAGAGTGGTGATTCGCTACCTACTTTAATCGATCAATTGAAGCGTAAAGTTAGGCTTGTCGATGCAAAATATGTTTGAGGTAAGTTAAGACAAAAACAGTACGCTAATAACGGTAGAGAGTACTGAAAATAGAGACGTTATCGTATTCCTTTTAATGACCTAATTTAAGACTGGGGACACTTGTAACAAGTGTTTATTGGAAGGTTATTAAAATGAAACGGGTTTACTGTCTTGATAATTACCACTTAAACTCGAACAGTATTCGCACGTTATATCTGCATGAACACCGTCAGTTTAAGTATCAAACAAACGAAGCAAAAACGCTAATCACTATCATTTTATGCGTAAAAGAACAGGCTAACTATTATTTGTTATTGTTCTAGGAAACATGTGAGGATTAGGCTATCTATATTGAGTGAAAAAAAATGGTTGTTAATACTCAAAATATCATTAAGTTCTATTATTTACTGAATACTGCCAAAGAGGCTATTGTGCTTGTTGTGTCATTTTCACAAAACAAGCCATTAGTATTCTATGAGAATAGTGACAAAATAAGCCAAAATATTGGAGTAGTTTAGTCACTATTCTCGCATTTCCGTCTGTTTGTCATTTCGACCAGTACGGGTTTTAAACATATTTGAGAGGTTGGATATATTCCAAATGCTCAGTGAATTGACTGTATATTACTCAATTCGTGTTAATTATTCTTGTGCTTTCATCAACCTAGCACTAAATGCCTAGCCCATATGAAAAGCGACGCGCTAATATATCAATAAGCTTGGTTGTTATCAATAAATATTAGGGATAGACAGTAATATTTATTTGTTTTAAGTTGCCTTTAGTACTAAAGACGCTATTTTATTCTTGGTATTTTTACCCGTTGCCTATCATTGGATAGCATACGGCTATTAGCAGGAAAATGCTGGATATGGGTAATGTTCGTCGTGTGCTGATCGGTCATTAGGAGAGTAAAAACGCAATAGCTTGAGATAAATGAACGATATTTCCTGAATCATTTGATAATCCACAGTTGTTAGTCACTTATGCTAGTATCTCTATTTTAGATAACTAGAGCCATTGCGCTGGGACTTAAAATGAAAAAATATCCGCTCATATTACTCGTTTCTTTTTTTGTATTAACCGCTTGCCAAGAAGAAAAAATAGTCGATAAATCATCAGAAATGGCCAATACCACTGAGGTTAATCGTGCATCAGACGCTAAAAAAATAGAAGTTGCAACCGTTTCTGAGACTAAAGTATCAGCGCCTACTGTTACAGAAGAAAAAAATGAAGAGGATGAGGGCGAAGGATCAGGGGCTGCTTTGCATGAGAAAAATTGCGCCCGATGCCATGGTGCAGATTATTATCCTAAGAAAGAAAGTAAAATGGACTCTTATAAGCGTTTGCATACAATGGTGGGTATGTGTGATGCACAGTTGGGAACAGAGCTATTTCCAGAAGAGTTGCAAAGCATAACGGATCATTTGAATGATTCATTTTATAAGTTTAAGAAAGAGTAGGTTGTATCGTCATACCGCATCTGTCTAGCTACAATCTAACGGTATGACGAGGAATAATTAAAGCGCTTCTAAATCGGCCACAACGGCGTTTAAGCGCTGTTTAGCATCAGCGGCAATACGGTTCATCATGTCATTATTTGCGATGCCTAGCACCACCTCAGGATCCATAAAGTCAAAGACTGTTTTATCTTCTGCTTCTCGCGCAACAATAGTGCAAGGTAGTAGTGCGCCTGCCTGTGGAATTTCATCAATCATACTTTTTGCCATTTTAGGGTTGCATGCGCCTAAAATACGGTAAGCTGGCATGTCTTCATCAAGCTTAGTTTTTATAATGGTAGCCACATTAACCTCACTGACGATGCCTAAATGATGGCGCATTAAGATTGTTTTTAAGGTTTCAATTGCAGCATCAATAGGTTGATCGATGTGGGTTGAAAAACAGTAGTCTGACATGGTGAGTCCTCATTAAAAAGGGGGATTATAGAGTATAAAAAAAGGACTACGATGATTAATCGCAATCCTTTTTTTATTTGCTCTTCGTTAGTCTATCAAGATCTATTCTTCCTTCTTTTTCTAGACTTCCTTTTTTTAGATTTAACCTGTATACGTCCTGGTTTAAACTTTCGATAAGCATTCATGACCATTCTAGAGTAATTGCGAACGGCTGCAAACTTAGGGCCTCTTGTTTTACTAACGGCTCCACGTCCGCCATTATAGCCAGCTGCCGCATAGGCTTTATTGCCATTAAAATGACGTAGCAAATAACTTAAGTAACGCGCACCACCATGAATGTTTTCCCATGAGTTAAAGCGATTCTTAACACCAAAACGTTTTGCGGTTGCAGGCATTATTTGCATTAGCCCTTTTTCACCAGACGTACCTCTCAAGCCTGATCTAAAGCAAGTTTCAACAGTAATAACGGCTTTAATAAAGTGGGGGCTTACGCCATGCTGCTTTGCCGCATGATTAATCGTTTTTTGATAACGACTGGCTTTACGACGTAATGTTGAAGAACTTAGTTGATCACAAGTACGATGGCGAGATTTTCTTCCACGTTTACTTCTTTTACGGCTCTTCTTATAGCGTTTTTTACCTTTGCGATAACGTTTAGATTTCTTATAACGTGTTTTATAAAGGCGTTTACCTTTGCGATAGCGTCTAGATTTTTTGTAGCGTTTTTTACCTTTGCGATAACGTTTAGATTTTTTATAACGCGCTTTATAGCGTTTTTTGCTCTTTCGGCTTTTACGTGATCTTTTGTATCGTCTGCTTTTTCGTGATTTAGTATATTTTTTCTTTTTAGCCTCATTTTGGGCTGATTGTGATTTTGCTTCGACTGTGTTGATAGTCGATATATTAACCGCAAAAATAGAGGCTAATAGAATTAAAAAAGCACTCATAAATGAGATTAACTTAGCTGAAAACTTATGTGGTTTTCGATGAAGGTGTTGCTGAATTTCATGCCCCTTTCCTTGCTGTACTGGGCTAGAATTCAAATTGCTATTGTCCATAATATACACGTTAGAATTGAATGAGCGG
>JAGLDQ010000016.1 GCA_023145535.1 Cocleimonas sp.
GCCTGCTGATAAATTATCGGCAGAGATAACAATATATAACAGCGTCATATCATGCCCTGCATTGGCTAACAGCATAAACAAGATATTCGTTGCGGCGGATAAAGCCGCCCCTAAAAAGAGTATTTTCATCACTCCGAAACGCACTGATAATAAGCCGCCCAAAAAACCACCCGCAATGGTCATCAACAAACCAAAGCTTTTCACTACATTGGCGATTTCTATTTTGGTAAAGCCGAGGTCTTGATAAAAAACATTGGAAATCACCCCTAAAACAATATCTGAAATACGGTATAAACCAATTAAGGCTAATAATAAGAGTGCTAAATTTAGGCCATAGCGCGAGAAGAAGTCTTTGGCAGGGGCGACATAGGTTTCATTCACCATTGATTCCTGCACTATTCCTGATAAAACCATCAACCGAGCGACACCCCATGCAATAACAACGGCAATCGCTAAGCGGAACGTTTCAACGATAAAGCTGGCTAAATGCTTATTAGAAAACATCTCAGTAAGTGAGGCTTTAGTCGTTTTGACTACATCGGCGCTGAAATAAAAGGTGGCAATAAAAGCTAAAACGGCCAGCGTAAATAACAGTAAAAAACGTAAATAGTCGGAGGCAGAATGCTTGGCCTTATCTTCACGCTGACGTGTAGGCTCAGGAATAATCAAGGTCGTTATAATACCAACCAGCATCACACCTGACATAATCGCGTACGTCCACTGCCATGCTTCATAGCGATAACTTTCTTTATCGGATCCAAAATAGCTGGCTAGATACAACGCACCCGCCCCTGCAACTAACATCCCAATGCGATAACCTGCAATATAAGTGGAGGACATCATTGCTTGCAAATCACTGTCGGCGGATTCTATTCGATAGGCATCAATCACCACATCTTGCGTTGCAGAGGAGAAGCCAAGCAATACGGCGGCCAATGCCATCATGGTTAGACTATTTTCACTCGCTAGCGGATTGGTCATACCCATCCATAAAATAGCGGCAATAATGGAAAGCTGCGACAAAATCATCCAACTACGTCGCCGTCCTAACCATTGAGTTAAAAAGGGAATGGGTAATTTGTCAACTAAAGGAGCCCACACAAATTTAAAGGAATAGCCTAATGCCGCCCAACTAAAAAAAGTCACCGCAGAACGCTCAACGCCCGCCTCACGCAACCATAATCCCAACGACGAAAAAATCAATAAGATAGGCACGCCTGCGGAAAAACCAAGAAAAAGCATGGTAATAACGCGCGGATGTTTAAAACTTGCCATAGTTTCCGCCCAACTTTCTGTGGGTTGTACGGGTGTTGGGGCATTATCTGCTTTCATTTGCTGGAGATCTCATAGTTATAGTCAATGATGAGTGGTGCATGATCCGAAAATCGTTCCGTTTTATAAACACGGGTGCTTAACACTGTGCCTTTTAGTGAGGGAGATAACACATGATAGTCAATCCGCCAGCCTGTATTATTATGATAAGCTTGCCCACGAAATGACCACCACGTATAGGTATGCTCCTCTTGTTCTATCTCACGGAATGCATCAATAAAACCCACCTCATCAAAGAGCACATCCAGCCAAGCGCGCTCTTCTGGTAGGAATCCTGAGTTCTTTTTATTCCCTTTCCAGTTTTTAATATCTTCATTTTTATGGGCAATATTCCAATCACCTCCGATAATATAATCACGTCCTGAGGCTTTCATGGAGAGCATTTTTTGCATAAAAAAATCCATACAGCGATACTTCACCTGCTGGCGCTCTTCTTTTGCTGAACCCGAGGGCAAATAGAGCGAAATCACACTTAAATTACCAAACTGTGCCTCAATATAACGCCCCTCAGCGTCGAACTCCTCATGACCCATGCCGACAATCACCGCATCCGGCTTGGTTTTGCAGTATAACGCCACGCCGCTATAGCCCTTTTTTTGTGCATCATGATAATAACAATGCATTCCTTCAGGATGGAAAATAGGATCGTCTAATTGATGCACTTGAGCTTTGGTTTCTTGAATACAGACAACCTCTGCATCTTGTGTCGGAAGCCAGTCAAAAAAGCCCTTACGAGCAGCGGCACGAATACCATTCGTGTTAGCAGTGATAATACGCATAATAATTATTTTGTTATTTTAATGAATGAAAAGGTTAACTCTCAAGTCTTCATCATAGGCGATTGATTGCTTCTCTTCTAGAGATAATCAATCCCTTTATGGTGTCTGACTGAACTTTGTGCTATCTAGCAACAACCAGCGATAACGCTTCTGTTCGTGTATTCGATACTTTTGTGAGCGATGCGCTTTTAAATAGTATAAAAAATATCAACATCTTTCTCTATTTTCTCTGCCTTGGACGGATCAGCCAAATTTTTTGATTTAAGGTATAAGGTTTCGCCTTTTTGGCTCACGCAGTATCTCAAGCCTTTGCGATAACAGAGCGCAGCGTTGTCATCATCATCAAGATGCATCAATAACTCGGCAAACTCCAAATAACCTTTGGTATCGGGCGCCATATTGAGTGCGGACTCATAGAAGTAACGAGCTTTCCCCCACAACATATTGCTACGATATAAACGCGCTAAACAAATCAGCAGTTCAGGGCTATTATCATATTGTTGCAACCATTTTTCTGCTTGTTGAATCGATTTATTTAGGCTGACGTGCTCTATTTGCCCAAATCGTTCGACTAAATCGGTATCCCAGTTTTTATTTAATGCGCCGAGCAATATTTTTTCTGCGAGCTTGGTGTCATCAATGAGAATTAAGGCATCAATATAATGCAATACCGCTTGAGGCTTCGACTGGGTAGCCGCAGGTAAGTTTTTCCATAAAAGATGCAATTTTTCAGGCTGATGTTTTAATGCGGCGGATTGGAAGATACCTTTTAAAGCAACGGCGGCATACTTTTTTTGCACAGTAGCCCGCAATTGTTTTTGCTTTTTTAACTCAGGCAATAGCTCAAATAAATGACTCCAATCTTCTTGTTTATAATAAACGTTGGCTAATAATTTAGTGGCATAAGGATGCGCGGGAGATAGCTCTAGCAAATGCACTAAGGTTGCCCTAGCTTGTTCTACCTGCTTACTCCCTAGTTGCATTTCTGCCTGTGATACGGCAACAGCAATACGTGCATTTTCACCTTTTGCGACGGCTTTTTTTAGATATTGATCACGCTGATCATAGCTTTCTTGCATATGTGCGGCGCGTGCGGCAGCTAAATAATTTAATAACGGGGTTTCTGCATGGTTGATATTTTGTAGTAATAAAGCTTCTGATTTTTCCCAATGCCCTGAAGTAAATTGCATTAATCCTTGGGTTAAACTTTGCCCTGCTTTATGACTCAGGCGCGTACTGCGGTAATGCTGGATATTTTTTTTCATTCCAAACAGGCTTTTAATTAACCAAATAAAGAAATAAAAAGCAATAAATGTTAACAGTAAGGCGAGCAATAAATTGGTACTTCCTAAGGTATAACTGCCCCATGTTCCCCATGTAATCGTGACCGTTTCCGCATGACTTAGAATAAAACTAGCAAGCCAGAATAGAGCAATGACAATGGTTAGCAAAAGCAAAGCGTATAAAAACATATAAATGACTCTATTTTTCTGGTTTGGATAGTTGATTTAACTGCATTAATGAACCTGAAATATCAGGTGGTGACGGGGATAGCTTGACCTTACCCAGTTCATCCAAGTGCTGTTGTAATGACTCCTTGATAATAGCGGGGTAGTATTTATCCAGCGTTTGTTGAATCAGTTGAAGCTGTTGATGGTAGTCATAATCCAATCCTTGTAAAACCATTAAGCGCAAGGTTTCAAAACGTAATTGCAATAGATTGTTTAGCTTCTCTTTTTCATCCAACCCCATTGTTTTTTGCACGGATTGATCAAATTTTTGAATGATCACGGCATCATTTATCCCTGAAACTAGACCCGATATAAAACCACCCTCCTCTTGTGAGGCTTCTGGCAACAGGGTAATTTTTTGTTGTTTCTCAATTTCAGCCTCAACAGGCATTGCCTTAATCACCGCAAGTAACTCAACGATACGTTGTGATATTGCGCTGATATTAGGTGTCAAGAATGCCTCCACAGCGACAATTTCTTTAGCGAGGCTTTTACGCACAGGCAAATATTTTTTCGCCCCCAATTTAAGCAGTGTTGTTTCAGCACTTTTAAGCGCCTGTAATGCACCATCTTTATCTTTATGAAGCTGTAGGCGCTGATTTGCAATCTGTAATAAAAAACGTAGTTCCGCTAAGCGCCAGGCGTAACTAGGCGTTAGGGTAGTTGCGCGTGACTGTTCTTGTTGTTGCGTTAATAATGCGGCTTGCTGTTCTACCGTTTGAGCCGCATGTTGGGTTAATTTCTTAACCGTATCCAACGTTTCTACTGAACGATCAAGCTGCTTGCTTTTTTTCTCTAAATCGGACAATAACTGAACATTAAAGGCAACAACGGATGATTTTTCAGCAAATGTCTCCGCTTGCTGTTTTAATTCGCTCACACCAATGGCAGCTTGTTTCGCACGATCATTGATTTGCATCCAGTTTTTATAACCTGCCGCGATACCAATCGCCGTTAACAAAAGTGCAATCCATGCAATAAAGAGTGTAAAACGCGCACGCTGTTGCAATGTAGCAAGTGCTTGTGCTGATTCATCTACTTCGTTGTCTTTCCTCCCTAAGGTATCAGGATCGCTATTGCCTTCCATTTGACTCATCGATAAGAATCCATGCGAGTTTGTAAGTAAGAATAAATGGTTTCATCACTGGGGTCAGGAGCGACCCATATATTGCCCGAAAATTGCGGTTGAAATTGTTGCTTAATGCGTTGACTACCGACTAATAAAGGAACGTTCGCAAGCCATTCATCATTATCAGCCAATCGTAATAAATGCTGCAAACTTTCCCCGCTTGTGATAACAATAATATCAAGCTGCTGTTGATCATAATGCTGTTTTAATAACGCAATATTATCAGCAGGACAACGTCTGGCATAGACATTACTGTAAGTAACGCAAGCCCCTCTTTGCCGCAATGTATCACGTAATAGATCACGCCCTCCTTCACCACGAAAAATAATAATGCGCTGACCTTGTACCGCTTGCAATGCATCCAACGCTAATAGCGCTTCGCTATTAAAACGTTTATCAGGAAAGTAATCCACGGTTAGTCCTTTGTTACGTAGGCTTAATGCTGTTTTTTTACCAACAGCCGCTATTTTCAAGGATTTCAACTGTGCTTTATTGACCCGCGCTAAGGCGCTTTCAACCGCATTGGAGCTGATAAAAATAGCCGTATTAAAGTGCTCTAGCTGACTGAGTTGCTGTTGTAATACCGACAGGGAGGTTGGCTCGACTATTTCTAGCAGTGGAAAGGGAATTATCTTTGCGCCCTTGGATTCGAGCTTAGTAATCAACTGTCCAGCCTGATGAGCAGGACGAGTAATCGCTATCCAACGATTTTTTAATTGATTCGACATCATTCGCTCATTTAGAAATAATGCCGTAGGAAGGCGAGATTCCCTCACCTACGCTTGATAAATAATCAGCAAAGGGCGTGATAACTAACTCACCTCAATCCCAATCGATGCTAAGACTTTGTCCGCACCTTGTGCTAATAAATCCTCGGCAACCGCGATCCCCATTTTTTCAGCCTCTTCAATTGGTGCCGTTTGTTCTGCACGGTAAATAGCAGAACCATCAGGGTAGCCAACCAAACCACGCAAATAAATTTGATCACCCTGTAACTCAGAATACCCTGCAATAGGGACTTGGCAACCGCCCTTCAAACGCGTATTAAAGGCTCTTTCTGCTGTCACGCGAATGGCGGTCTCTGTGTGATGCAATGGCGCTAATAGCCTATTAATGCGTTCATCATCAATGCGACATTCAATACCAATTGCCCCTTGCCCAATCGCCGGAAGGCTCTGCTCGGCAGGAATGCACTGCGCGATACGATCATCAAAACCCAAACGCTTCAAACCCGCCGCGGCAAGAATAATGGCATCAAAATGACCGTTATCTAATTTTTCTAAACGTGAATTCACATTACCACGCAAGCTCAGAATTTCTAAATCAGGACGCACTTCTTTAATTTGCGTTTGACGGCGTAAGCTTGATGTACCGACTTTCGCATTTTGCGGCAAATCATCCAAAGAGCTGAATCGACTAGAAACAAAGGCATCCAATGGATCATGACGCTCAAGAATAATGGGTAAGTGTAAACCTTCGGGTAGCGCCATTGGCACATCTTTCATCGAATGTACGGCAAGATCCGCCTTGCCTTCCAACATTTTAACTTCAAGCTCTTTTACAAAAAGACCTTTTCCCCCTATTTTAGCAAGAGGCGTATCCAGTATTTTATCGCCTTTAGTCGTTATGCCGACTAATTCAATGGCTAAATCAGGGTGAAATTGCTGTAGTTGACGTTTAACTTCTTCGGCCTGCCACATGGCGAGGGGGCTTTTACGGGTGGCTATTCGTAGTATATTTGACATAAATTATTTCTATTAACGGGGTATAAAGTACCGAACTTTACGTCAAATAGCGTTCCCTCGCTAGTTGAAGTTAATAAATTAAGGCGATTTCTTCGTCTATAAAAAAGAACAAACTACGTTTCTCTCTCAATAAAAAGCACCCATCCTCTCTCCTGAAAAAACCTAGCTTCTCAAGGTACGATTAACACCAAATCATATCCATTATTTTTTGCTTATTTATTAAGTAATAAAATTTATAACAAAATTGCGCTAAAATTAACATTTATTGATCTATGTCAATGAATAGCTGATAGACTGCATTGATATAAAGATAAACCAAACCCGCTATTACATTATAAAACTTTATCACGTCTTACTTTGCTAAAGTTTTCTACAGGAGACCGTATGAAATATACTCTATTTCAATCCATACTCATTGGATTGCTTACTTTTATGCTGAGTGCAACACACGTTGTTGCTGAAACAAAAACTGAAACAACAACGGAGCCTGATAAGAAAAAATCAGCCACTGATGAAAAATACAAATTTAAACCCTCTTATATTACCGTTAAAGACCATCGCAAATTAACCCCCGAAGCATGGACTGATCCTGAAGTTTGCGCGCAATGTCATCCTCGCCAATACAAAGGTTGGGAAGGCTCAATGCATTCTAATGCGTTTAAAGATCCTGTTTTCCAAGCCTTATGGGCAATGGGCGAAAAAGCCACGGGGGGTAAGATTAGAAATCACTGTGCGGGCTGTCATTCTCCGATTGGAACCGTAACGGATACCATCAAATTTAATCCTGATGATGGGTTGCATGGTAGCTTCTCTGCCCCTAAAATTGCAGAAAATGGGGTTTCGTGTGATGTCTGTCATACGATTTCAGGTTCTAATATAAAAGATACGGCGGTGCTAGAGCACGGCAACTCTTCATTTGAAATGGATCCTGGTAAAGTAAAACGGGGGACTTTGAAGGATGCAAAATCACCTTTCCATGAGACAGAGTATTCTGAACATCACTCTAGCTCTAAGTTCTGTGGAAACTGCCACAATATCTTCCACCCTGAAAATAACTTCCCTGTTGAACGTACTTATGATGAGTGGAAGTATTCTATCTACGCACAAAAAGGCATTCAGTGTATGGATTGCCATATGGTACCCGTTGAAACCGCTATGCGGGTTGCGGATGAGTTAAAACGTCCACATGATTTAAAGAACTCACAAATTGGTGGTTTTGCTGGTTTAGGTGGCCCTTTCCGCCCTGTTGTTCATGACCATGCTTTTGTTGGTGGTAATGCCGTTGTCACAGAGGTAATTTCTGGTAAAAAAACAGGCAATTCAGCCGAAGCGATTAAGCGTTTACAAAGTGTTGCCTCAATTGATTTAACCCTATCAACCCAAAAAGACTCATTACATAAATTAATTGTACGGGTTAATAATGATCGTGCAGGTCATCATTTGCCAACAAGCTTGACGGAAGTTCGCCAAATATGGCTTGAGGTCGTGGTAACCAACGATAAAGGCGTTGAATTATTCCGCTCAGGTACGATGAAAAAAGATCGCTCATTACCGAAAGGTACGGTGATTTTCAATGCTCATGCGGTTGATAAAAATGGTAAACACACCGAGCTGCCTTGGGAAATTTCACGCTTTACCGATACCAATACGATTCCCCCTAAAGGCCATAAGGATTCAAATTATTCCTTTAATATTCCTGAGGATAGTAAGAGTGTAACGGTATTAACCAAATTGCATTATCGCTCTTTCTCTCAACACCTATCTGATCTTCTATTAGGCAAAGATAAAGTTATTGTGCCTTCGGTTGAAATGGTCAACGTAGAGAAGAAATACCCTGTCTCACATGGAAAAATAGAAGCGGCTGCCGATGATCACAAAAAAGCAGCGCACTAAGGAGGAAGTAAAATGAAGTTAGCAAAAATTATAGTCACAACCCTGCTCATTAGCACCTCTCAAATTGCGATCGCTGAAGATCCTTTTAGTCAAATGATGAACAGTGCTAAAGACATGATGCAAAGCGGCTCTAATGCCGCAAAAGATGTCATGCAAACAGGCGCTAATACGGCATCAGACGTAATGAAGTCCGCCATTAA
>JAGLDQ010000160.1 GCA_023145535.1 Cocleimonas sp.
TGCTGTGTGTTTTTGGATAATAAACACCGTGTGATAGAGTTTGAAGAATTATTTAGAGGAACGATTGATCGTGCGAGTGTGCATCCGCGAGAAGTGATTAGGCGAGTGATCCATCATAATGCGGCGGCGGTGATTTTTTCACATAACCACCCCTCGGGTGTTGCAGAGCCGAGTCAATCAGATCAGCGCATCACCAATACACTAAAGCAAGCGTTGTCATTAATTGATGTGCGTGTGCTCGATCATTTTATTATTGGTGATGAGGTAGTTTCTTTTTCGCAGCGTGGGTTGATGTAGATGGGGTGTTCTCCACTCGCCATAAAGTGCTCGATTACATTTCATCAAAGCCTGCTTGTTTATAAAGTGCTTTTGCTTTAGCAGGATCTTTTTCAACCCCATTGCCCTGTTCGTACATCATCGCTAGTGTTGTTAAAGAACCTTGCAAACCTTGGTCAGCCGCTAATTGAAACCATTTAACGGCCTTAGCCCCATCTTTTTCAACACACTCGCCATCCATATACATAAAACCAATGCCATGTTGTGCAATAGGGTAGCCTTGTTCAGCCGAGGCTTTCATCCATTTAAGTGCTTCACTAGCGCTAGGGCCAACCCCTAAGCCATTTTGATACATAATTGCAACAAGGTGTTGTGCTTGGGCATTGCCTTGCTCTGCAAAGGGGGATAAAAACTGCATTGCTTTAGAGAAATTCTTCCCTTCAAAAGCTGCCATGCCTGTAGAAAAGTCCATTTCTTGTGCATCTGTAAATACTTCGTCGCTCATTATAAATACCTGTGTGTGAATTGAATGTTTTGTCTGAGCTTTAGTATAGGGGCAAACTATTTGCCTTCAATCTCCCTTGTGTTTTATATGTATACTCTATTGATTAACTCGTTACCCCTATGGAGGTATTCAGTAATTTTAGTAGTTCAGTATACTTTCGGCCTATTATATAGCTTATTTGCTTATTTATTTTGTTTAGAGGAAAAACGACAATGAATCAAGAATACTACAACGCTACTGTTGAAATGGAAAAAGCGGGAGTTGATCCTGAGTACCTTCAAGGATGGCAGGGTGGATACCTTATCAATGATGTTCGTGAAGAGCAGCGTGTAACAGAAGCGTACGAAGCTGGCTTTGACGACGGCAAAGAAAAAAATATGGATGGTTATAAAGAATGGGTTAAGTAATTCCATTTTTATGATTATTTAAGAAAGCGGGCTTTATGCCCGTTTTTTTATGGGCGAATATACAGAGACTAAGTTAGTCATAGGTAATCTCCCTCTTGGCGTGTTCAAAAATAGCCATTGTGAGACTGAGTATTTTTCGGGTAACTCTTACCATGAGAGACCACTTATCTCAGGCTAGTAGTTTTTGTCTCTTAAACTGATCAGTAAGGCGATGATCCCATAAGCATTCAGTGGCGAACATTAAGTTGTTTGCGTGGGCAGCGTACTCTCCATTTCTAGAATTAGTATTTTATAGAGAGTACTTTGATCTATCTTCTTTTAGCCATTTATTGGCTGCTGAATAAGTTGCACGCAGGATTAGTTAGATATTTAGCCCATCAATCTAGTACTCTAGGCGTAACAAAAATAAGCAACTCACGTTTATCATCTTTTTTATAGCTCCGCTTAAATAGCCGCCCTACATAAGGCAAATCACCTAAAAATGGCACTTTTTGCACATCATCTTTATGCTGTTCTTCATGCACACCCCCTAAGACGACCGTTTGACCACTCTCAACGATAACCTGTGTACTAATCTCACGCGTATTGATACTTGGAACGCCTGAGAATACAGCACCAACGGTGTCTTGATTGACCTTCAAATCCATTATTACATGCTTATCTGGGGTTATTTGCGGAGTAACTTCTAGACTTAACACCGCTTTCTTAAAGGATACACTGGTTGCACCACTGGATGAGGCTTCCAAATAAGGTATCTCAACCCCTTGCTCTATCAATGCCTTTTTCTTATTGGCTGTGACGACCCTTGGTGTTGAAACAACTTCGCCTTTGTTTTCTGCTTGCAGTGCTGATAATTCTAAATCGATCAAGAAGTCTCGGGCTAAAATGGAGAAACCAAATTTTCCTGCGGCTCCTGCGATGGGCATATTGACATTAAGTCGATCACCCAAGGCAGGAATGGTAACGGGCGCAAGATTTCCTGATGGAGCGCTACTTGATGCTTCACCATTAATAGAGCTGAGGGCGCTTGAACTACCTGACGTTGCTAGTAATCCTCGACTACCAAAGGGGGCTAATTTTGTAACACCAAAACGTGTTCCTAAATCTTTACCAAATTCATCATTGGCAATAACGATTCGTGACTCAATCGATACTTGTCGAATAGGAATATCAAGGCTTTTTACCATTTCTCGAATAGAATCAATGCGCGAAACAGTGTCTTGCACTAAGAGTGTATTGGTGCGCACATCAACGGATATTGTGCCTCTATTGGAAAGCAAAGTGCCGTCTTTATCACCTTTTGAAGCTTTAACTAACCCAATAAGGTCTTCAGCTCTTGCATAGTTCACTGAAATATACTCTGTCACTAAAGGCTCTAGTTCTTTAATACGTTTTAATGATTGCAACTCCTGTTGTTCTTTAGCCGCTAGCTCGCTTGCAGGTGCAACCCAGATAACATTGCCATTATTACGCATACCGAGTGCTTTTGATTCTAGAACAATATCTAATGCTTGATCCCATGGGACATTCTTTAGGCGCAATGTGATATTGCCTTTTACGCTATCACTCACCACAATATTTTTATCGGTGAAGTCAGCGAGTAACTGGAGTACTGAACGTATCTCAATATCTTGGAAGTTTAAGGATAGCTTTTTTCCTTTATAAGCTTTCTTTTTAGGTTTTAGTATATTCTTTGCAGCCGCTCTTTTCTTTTTAGCTAATCTGATTTTTTTCATTATAACAATGAAATTTCGACCTTCACGACGCGTTTCAAACTCAAACGATGTGTTTGCCGCAATATCAATATGTGCATTTGCACCATGACGCGTTATATCAATATAAGAAGCAGGAGTTGCAAAATCTAACACATTCAAACGCCGTGTGGCTTGGTCGACACGAACATTTTTCAACACAACTGAAATGCGATTACCCTTTTTAATCGCGTTAGCATCAATATTCGCATTTGGCATAGGAATAATCACCCTGCCATCACCATTATTTTCACGACGAAAATCGATCCTACCAAGCATGTTCGTATTAGCCCTAACCTGAGGGCGTTGCTGGACATGGCTTACCGTCTTGACAGCTTTTGCAGCTTGATAACGATAGGGTTTTGGCTGTGATGGAGGTCTTTTTATGTAATTATTGGCCATCGCTTGGTTGCTTACCGATTTTTG
>JAGLDQ010000161.1 GCA_023145535.1 Cocleimonas sp.
TGAACTACAGTCTGTTTCTTATCTGAAAACAAGACAAGCACATCATTACCAACAACTTTAGTCGTATAGCCCTTGGTTTTCTTTAACGAGACCATGACGCGAAGCTTTCCAGAAGCATGTGCGACTTTTACACTTTTAACAATACTAGATTGGATACTTGTATTACGTAATGCGGTTGCTGAAAGCGTATCAGGAAAATCCAGCACCAACATCTGTGGGAATTTCATCATAAAGCTTTTAGGCGAGACGGCACCACCATCAAAATGAAACCGCAATACGGTACTATCTGCGCCTTGGCTGGTGGCATTTATTGTTTGCAAATTACTCGTTGCTTGACAGCTTTCACCTGCCAACATAAAAACGGGCAATGCTAACGCAAATAAAGCGTACTTGAATGTTTTCATTATTAGACCTGCTATTGTGACACTATTATTTTTATTTTATATGAGGACTGTGAATTCAATCATACTCGAATTCTAACTTGCACCCAAAAATGGGGCGTTACTACCTTTTTAACCCAACTTCAATGCTCTCAGATCATTTTATCCTGCGGCGTATAAAATGACGATACGCTGTCTGAAAGCATCTAATTGGTAGAAAAAATTTCTGACTTATCATCTCGGATATTATTAATATCCTCAACCCTAAACTGTCTGTCTTTATTTTAGCAAAGGGATGCTTAAATCCTGTTAATTTTTATAACTATAAACTTTAGGATAGTCAATAAACAATTAGATTTAGCCAAGCGGTACTACCACAGATAGGCTCTATTTTATTTTAATTATTTAGATAAGTTAATCATCTTTCAAAGTAATCAGCGTATCTCTTTCTTTATAACCACCATTCCCATTGGGAACAACTTCTTTTATGGCTATTTCTGTTTCTGATATCGATAAAACACGACCATAGTTTTGACCTAGATAATTATCCTTTCTAATACTTTGCACACCACCACTGGGTGTTCTAATTAAAGCCCATAAGGTATTTTCTTTATTTACCGTTCCTACCATATTCAACCCATCTAACGGGAAACCTTCAAGGAATTCTCTCACACGATTAGCATCTAACTTGATGCCGCTATCAACCACTTTAGGCGTGGTATCAGGGATTAACATTGCTACATCAAATGGATCTTTCTCATGCGCTGGATACACGTAGCGCAAATAAGGTTTCAATTCAGGGATTGGCTTAATCGGTCGGGCAGGCTTTGCTCTTTTCTCTGTAAAGTAATCATCAAGATCCGCTGTACCTTCATTGCAGGCACCCAGCATAATCGCCATTAGTAGAAAACCCAGTGTTTTAGAATGTCCGCTAAAATACGGCTTATTTGTTATTTTCATTATGAATCATCCTCTTCAGCACCTTCTTCTATATAGCGATAGGTCTGAATCGTTGCTTCCATTACTATTCTTGAGGCTGTTTTTTTTCTCTTCTGCCCTTCTGTTTTCTTTTCTGGTAATAGGCGAATATCATTAATAGTCACAATCCGCGATAAGGCGGATAAATCACTAACAAATGAAGCAAGTTCATCATAGCTGCCTCTAGCCTTTATCTTAATTGGCTTTTCTGCATAGAATTCTTTACGAATTTCTGGCTTAGGTTCAAACAAATCAATTTCCAATCCATTTGAAAGACCTTTTTCTGAAATATCGAGAATAAGCCCAGGAATTTCGGTATTACTGGGCAGTTGTTTGATTAGCGTCCCAAAGGAGTCCTGCATTTCATTTAACTGGGCCTTATAAGCCGGTAATTGATTGGCACGGGCTTGTTTTTTTTCATAAGCAACTCTTAAATTTTGCTCTTCTGATGTCACCCTTTCCAGTCGACCCATTTGCTCAAGGACAATAAATTTATAGCCTAAAAAAAGAACACCAATCAGTATAATAAGAATTGCGATCATTTTAACAGGAAGTGAAACACTGCCTGGATCTTCCATTAAGGTATTAAACTCTTGAATATCAATCGCCATGACTAACCTCCCTCCTTTTCATCTTCAGAGACTGTTTTAAGCACCTGTGTTACATTTAATTTAAAACGGCGCAAACGATTCTTGTCTTTACGGTTATCAATACTAATCTTGTGTAAATCAGAAGATTTCAGCCAAGGAGAAGCATTGAGGCGTTTCATATAGCTCGATACACGTGTATTTGATTCCGCTTTACCTTCAATTTTTACCTTTCCAGAACTTTGCTCTAACTTAGTCAGAAATAAGCCCTTAGGTAACGCATTCACCATTTCATCAAATAAATGTACAATGCCTGGACGCGCAAATTGTAAGCTTTCAATAACCGCAATACGTTCCATTAAGGCTTTTTTGGTTGCATCCAATTTTTTAATTGCTTTAATTGCTTTTTCAAGACGCTTAGTTTCTGCCTTGACATAAGCATTGCGCTCACTTTGATACGTTATTTCATTTTCAAAATAAGTATAAGTTCCAAATACACTTAAAGCACCCACGGCAACAGTGGCCGCAACCATCATCACAAACGTCTGCTGACTCTTTTTACGCGCTTCTTCGCGCCAAGGTAATAGATTTAATCCCGCCATTATTCAAGACCTCGCAAGGCTAAACCTGTTGAAACCAACATAGCGGGTATGTCGCTAGTAAAACGGGCTGGGTTCACTCTGCCGTTCAGTACCATATTTGAAAATGGATTAGCCAGAGAAACAGGAATACCTGTTGCCTCTTGAATTTGCTCATCAATACCAGGAATACTGGCGCAACCACCTGAAAGTAATATTTTTTCGACTTTTCCTTGTTGTGTGGAGGCATGATAAAACTGCAAAAAACGTTGCAATTGACGCACCATATTTTCTCTAAAAGGGTCGAGTACTTCGGGTATATAACCTTCGGGCAAATTGCCATTCTTCTTTGCCAACCCAGCTTCAGAATACGGCAAACCATAGCGTTGCATGATTTCTTCGGTTAATTGCTTACCACCAAATACCTGCTCACGGGAGAATACAACGCGCCCTTTTTCAAACACGTTGATTCCTGTCATTGATGCACCAAAGTCAACTACTGCCACTGTTTCATTCTCAGAGATATCATCCACTAAACTACTAAATAATAGTTCAACCGCATTTGACTCTAAATCAACCACATCAACCGTTAAACCTGCCATTTCTGCGGCGGCCAAGCGAACTTCAACATTTTCTGTTCGGGTTGCTCCGAGTAAAACATCAACCATCCCTGATGTTGCCGATGGGCCAAGAATTTCAAAGTCAAAATTCACTTCATCCATGGGATAGGGAATGTACTGCTCTGCTTCCATTTCTATTTGTGCTTCCATTTCACTTGCTGGAATGCTATCGGGCATAACGATAATCTTATTGATCGCCATAGAAGAAGGAATACCCAAGGCACAATGACGACTCTTCGTACGGCTATTTTTTATTACTTTTCGAATAGCTTCGCCAACAGGATCAGCTTCAATAATATCTCGCTCAAAGGCCGCACCTTCGGGAAGGGAAGCAACGGAGTAACTATCAACGCGGTAATTATTACCTCTTCGCGACAGCTCAATAAGCTTGACCGCTGAAGAACTAATATCAATACCTAAGAGATTGCCTTTTTTTCCACCAATAGAAAACACTGATTAAGTCCCACCTTATTATTTTTATTATTTGGTCTAAAGCCCAATAAGTGTACTTATCTAGAGATAAGTACTTACAGAACCTCAATGTTAGAAAGATGTAAATTCAATAATTTGACACATTTTATTCACACAATCTCAACAATTATTGATTATAATAACCTCCACTCACAGAAAAGATGCTACAGCCTGAGAACTGGATTAAATTAATATCATTGTGGGACTAATACTAGCGATCAGTGATGAAATAGTCTACCCTCTAGACTGTGATCGGCTATACCGAATGACGGACGGTGTTTTAAAGATATTGTTAAATATTCGTTTATCGCACGTTCATACAGCATCTTAAAATTCCATATAAAAACAAAAGATTATGCTACGTTTTATTTCTACATTATTTAAACGGATACTCGCTCCGTTAGTTATTATTTTTGCTTTAGGCGTTGTTGCTGTGGCAGGTTCTTACTTTTACTACACACCACAACTTCCTTCGATAAAAGCATTGCATAATGCACAGTTGCAACTGCCTATAAGGGTTTACAGCCGAGAGGATAAATTAATTGCTGAATTTGGGCGTTTTCGTCGTCGTCCTGTGGAAATAGCAGCGGTTCCTCAACGCATGATTAATGCCTTTATTGCGATTGAAGATAGTCGCTTCTACCAACATAAAGGGGTAGATCTCAAAGGTCTCGTTCGCGTGGTTGTGATTGCGCTTAAGAACAGAAAAATGAGCCAAGGCGCGAGCACTATTACAATGCAGCTTGCACGTAATTTCTTTCTTACCCCTGAACGCACTATTGATCGAAAAATAAGAGAAATTTTCCTCGCGATAAAAATAGAAAAGAATTTCAGTAAGTCTGAAATTCTAGAACTTTATCTTAATAAGATATTTTTAGGGAAGCGTGCCTACGGAGTCGGCTCTGCTGCTGAAATTTATTATGGCAAGACACTCAAAGAATTGACCTTAGCACAGACAGCCATGATTGCAGGGCTACCTAAAGCACCCTCTAAATACAACCCGATTAATAGACCTCAACGCGCCAAAATACGCCGCGACTATATTTTACAACGCATGTTTGAACAGGACTTTATTTCAGGTGCTGAATACAAACAAGCCATCAATGAACAGATTTCAGCTAAAATTCATCGTACTGAGACACAAACCTATGCGCCCTATATGGCGGAAATGGCAAGGGCTGATGCCATCAAACGCTATGGCGCAAATAATATTTACACACTGGGCTTAAATATATACACCACGCTTGATAG
>JAGLDQ010000162.1 GCA_023145535.1 Cocleimonas sp.
TAGTCGCCTCTGCTTTGATTGTATCCGCCATCTTATTATTTAATCCGATGACAGGATCTCCCATTGCTTATACCGCTGTTTTGGAATCAAGTACAACGCATACCCCAATGGCAGTGACCCGTATCAGTCAGGCAGATATGGAACTTTCCATCGATATGATGAAGCCACCGAATATTCCTGATAATATGGAGCTTCATTTATGGTGTCACCCTAAAGATGGCGGTAAACCCGTTATGATGGGAACGATTGCAAAATCGGGCGAGACCATTATCCGTATTGATAAAGCAGAATGGCGTAGTTTTAAAAATGTGGGTTTGTTAGCCGTGAGTGTTGAACCTAAAGGCCAGCAGCGTCATGAGAAGCCAAGCGGAGAAATATTGCTGGAGGGACAGCTAAGCTCTATACATGAAACTTAACATCCATAATAAATATTTAGTCCTCATTAGGCTGGTCGCTATTTTGTTGCCCGTCTTTTTTTATGCGCCCGTCATGGCAAAAAACTTTGCCTATCAGTTTGAGCCAGATGATCTAATCTCGCATGAAGTCATGCAGCTTGAAAATATCAGCAGTCTCGGCATAGACAGAAAAGCAATTAATAATATTCCCGTTACCGAGTTATCAGGATTGGCTTGGGATGGGAATAAACAACGGCTTTACGCCATCTCTGATTCGGGTTACCTCTATCATCTTAAAATAACCATTCAACAGGGAAAACTGGTGAAAGCTAAGGTGCTCAATGCTTATCAATTAAGGGATGAAAAAGGCGAACCTTTTAGAGGAAAATACCGTGATTCGGAAGGTTTAACGTTAAAGCGTAATAATAAAGGGGTGGTCACGGAGCTTATTATTTCCTTTGAGCGAAAATTTCGACTGATCCGTTTTAATCTTCAAGGTCAGCAGTTGGGTAAAATCAGATTACCTAAAATTTTGCGTAACAAGCAACACTACAAAAGTAAAAATAAAGGATTAGAAAGTGTTACCTTGCATCCTCAATACGGCATTATTACCGCCGCCGAATTGCCCCTAAAAACCGCCCCTAAAAACTACCAAACACTGTATTCAAGCAAGGGAAAAGTGTGGCATTTCAAACTATCAGCCCATAGAAATAGTTCGGTGACAGGCTTGGAAACCTTACCCAATGGTGATGTATTAGTACTAGAGCGCGCTTATAATGGGCTTTTTGCGGCGATGATTATTAGTCTACGCCAAGTTAAACTCTCTGAATGCAATCAACTTCGTCAATGTAAAGTAGAAGACCGTGCTGTTTTAAGTAGTGTTGATGGCTGGCGCGTTGATAACTTTGAAGGATTAACGCATTACCAAGGTAATCAATATCTCATGGTGTCCGATGATAACGAGAACCCAATGCAGAATACGGTCTTGGTACTGTTTGAATTAAACGATTCATGAGGGTGCAAAGGAGCAAATTTTAAAGTATTTCAACGATCTTTTTTGTTAACCGCTCGTGCAACCGCCCACACACCCACTTTTTTCACTCCAGATTGCTTTAATAAAGTAGCCAATTCATAAACCGTCGTTCCTGTTGTCACCACATCATCAACTAATACAATGTGTTCGGCGGTCATGCGTTTATTAATAGTAAAACTATGATGCAAATTCTTACGACGCTTAACAGCGCTTAATAATGACTGCGCTTGCGTGTATTTGACCCGCTGAACTGTATTTGTGGAGAGAGGAATATTCAATTTTTTAGCAATAGGCTTCGCTATTTCCAATGCTTGATTAAACCCCCGTTGGCGACACCTTTTTTTGTGCAGAGGAATAGGGATAATGATGTCAGGCAGTGCCATCGTTTGTCCAGAATAGTGTTTTTGTAGCGTTGTTAGCATAATGTGGCTAAAAATTTTAGCCTGAGTTAAATCACGCTTGAACTTTAATTGAGAGAGTAAATAGTTCACAGGGTAAGCATATTGCAAACTACTCATGAGATAATCAATGGGCGGTGAAGCATGTTGGCACTGCCCGCAGAGGCTGGCTTCTTGTCTATTTTCTAGGGGTAAGCCACATTGATAGCAGGTGCTTTTAAGTCGGGGTAAATCGTGCAAACAGGGGCGGCACAGTGACACTGCGCCAGTGACTCGTGTATCGCATAAAACACAGCAAGCGGCAAATAAACGCATCGTAAATTCTCATTGATCGTTTGAACGGGGTTAACAGAAGTAAGAGGACACAATAAATTCAACATTTTGCTCGTTCATTTTCCGATCTTCTGCGTTATCGTTGCATAGCCTGCTATGCGCCTCAACAATGCCTTGAAGTTCAAAAAACAAACGTCAAAAGTTTTGTTCGCTTTATGATGACCTCCTACTTAGTATAAGCACCTCACTCTTTTATCGCACAGCACCTATCGGAAAAGTAGGGGGCTTAATCTAAATGGAAACTACAAATGGCAGAACTAACACATTTCAATGCACAAGGTGAAGTACATATGGTCGATGTGGGCGCAAAGGACATCACCCATCGAGTCGCGGTGACCGAAGGGCGAATTTTGATGCAAGATGCAACGTTGCAACATATCTTAGAAGGCACCAATAAAAAGGGCGATGTATTAGGTATAGCGCGGATTGCAGGCATTATGGCCGCTAAAAAAACAGCAGATTTGATCCCTCTTTGTCATCCGTTAGCATTAACTAAAGTAGAAATAGAGCTGAAAACAGAGCAAAACCCCGCCGCAGTCTATTGTAAAACAACCGTTGAAACTAGCGGGCAGACGGGTGTCGAAATGGAGGCATTAACCGCGACCCAAATTGCATTGTTAACGGTTTATGATATGTGTAAAGCCGTTGATCGTGGGATGGAGGTGAGTAATGTGCGCTTGCTTAAAAAGAGGGGCGGTAAGTCGGGAGATTGGAGTGTCGATTCTTAAGACAAGTAGACGTATCTAAAAAGGGTGTGACTCTCTTTGTGCTGACCCTCTTTGTGGACCCTCTATTGAATTGATGTTTCTCAGTGATTGTTCGTTAATATTGACAGTCATAAAAAAAGCCCTCATACAAGAGGGCTTTTTATGACCATCATTTTTATGACAATCAATAGAGGGACTACAAACAATTATTAATCCTGTAAACCTGCTTTCTTAGCCGCTGCTTCCCAGCCCTTTGGTAGGTGATGCGCGATGCCTTTATGGCAATCAATACAGGTCTTTGACGGTGTTTTACCATCAAGGACTTCCCATACATGCGGGTCGTGTCGTTCGGCACTACGCGGCTCTTGCTTTTCCATGTTCATTGAAGCGAAGTTATGACAGTTGCGACATTCGCGCGAGTCGGTTTCCTTCATGCGTTTCCATTCACTCAATGCCATCGTTAAACGATAGTTTTCGAATTTCTCCGGCGTATCAATGGTTCCCATAACTTTATGATAAATTTCATTGGATGCTTTGATTTTTCGGACAATTTTATGTATCCATTCCTTTGGCACATGGCAATCAGGACAAGTGGCACGAACACCCGTACGGTTGTTCCAGTGAACGGTTTCCTGTAATTCTTTGTACACATTGTCTTCCATTTCGTGACAGGAAATACAGAACTCTTCTGTATTTGTCAGTGCTAAGGTCCAGTTAAAACCACCCCATAGGATGACTCCAACAACAATACCGATTAATAACGAACCTTTAAGGAAAAAACCTGCGGCTCGCTTGTTATTTTTTATCGACTTCATAAGTTACCCTTCTTAGTTAATTCTAGATACTTAAATTAAAAAATATTCTCAACGAGAGGTTTCGCATCTGCTTGTGGCGTATGGCACTGAACGCAAAAATAGCGTCGGGTTGATAGTTTTTTCAGTGTTTTCCCATCACGTGTTTTATAGTGGCTTTCTGCTACCTGTGGTGCTTTTTCTTTCTCATGATTTTCTCTACTATGGCACTTCATGCAGGTATTACCTTGTAGTGTAATTCTATCTTTTTCAATACTATGTGGGATACTCGGTGGCTGTAATACCCAGTTCTTTTCGATGCCGCCGCTTATTTTAAATTGCTTCTTTTTCTCTATAGGCTTGGCTTCTTTGTCAAGATCATGAAAGCCTCGTAATGAGGCGACTTTAACGGCTTTACCAATCGTAGGAGTAGCAGCGCTTGCCGCAGGTACTGAACTGACAACGGTCTTCGCAGAAGCAGCAGCTGAGGTTTTTGTTGCACCATTAATCGATGTGCAAAGAGATTTCAAGGCATTCAGATCTTTAACTGAAATTGTGACGGTGTCTTCTCCTATTGCCAAAGGCGCTTGTGATAACAACAACAATGCTCCCATAATTGTTAATAACGGTTTCTTCATAACAGCCTCCATCAGACTCTCTTTGGTCTATGACTCATTTTTAAT
>JAGLDQ010000163.1 GCA_023145535.1 Cocleimonas sp.
TCTTCTACCGCATCAAATGATGCCATCAGCACATTAGTCGCCTTTGGACGGGGCAATAGTTTCACCACGACCTCAACAATAATCCCCAACATTCCCTCTGAACCGGTAATCAATGCTAATAAATCATAACCGGGTGTATCCAGCGTCGTCGAACCGAGCGTGACCAGATCACCCTCAACGGTAATGATCTTAACTTCCAAGACATTATGCACCGTTAAACCATATTTTAAGCAATGCACACCGCCCGCATTTTCTGCCACATTACCACCAATCGAACAGGCAATCTGCGATGACGGATCTGGCGCATAATACAAACCATAAGGCGCAGCAGCCTCTGATATTGCCAGATTTCGCACTCCTGGCTGCTACCCGCATCGTCATATTCTCATGGTCAATATCAAGAATCGTATTAAAGCGTGACAATCCAAGAATAATGCCGCCCTCATGCGGCAAAGCACCACCAGAAAGCCCCGTGCCAGCACCACGCGCAACCACAGGAATGCGCAAACTCTCACAAGCACGAATGATCTTTTGCACCTCTTCCACAGTGCTTGGCAAAGCAACCGCAATAGGAATACGCTGATATGCTGGCATACCATCGCACTCATAAGGCTTTAGGTCTTCCTTTGAAGTCAGTAAGTATTTTTCGGGGAGTATTTCGCTCAGGGCTAGCAGGATATTGTTGCTTGATTCTAATTCGCTATTCATCGGACAGGGTTCACTGTAATTACTTGGCGAACATTTTAGCAAAATATTGATAATATTGCCTCAAGAAGATTTTTTCTTGGCAAAACTTCACCATTTTTACTGGAACTAAGTAGACTTTAACCTATTTAAAATACAAAAAAGCCCGCTACAGAGCGGGCTTTTTGACCGTTTGCGAGCTGAGGTGAACGCTTACGGATTTTGGTATTGGTGCCGATGGCCGGAGTCGAACCGGCACTGCTTGCGCAACACGCCCCTCAAGCGTGCGTGTCTACCAATTTCACCACATCGGCAATGTGTTACTGAGAAAGATCGGCGGGTGCTACTGGCTCGACTACTTGAGCAGGAACATTAACCGGTACTTCCTGTTTTACTGGTGCTACTGGCTCAATGACTTGAGCTGGTATATCAGCGGGTGCTGCTTGTTTTGCTGGTGCAACAGGTTCAATGACTTGAACGGGTACATCAGCAGGTGCTTCGCCTTGTTTTACGGGCGTTACTGCTTTTGTTTTCTCTTGACCTATATTGGTTGGTACATCCGAAGGTGCGCTAGGCTCTACTACGGGTGCGGGTCTTACTTCACGTGCTTTTTCTACAGGTACGACCGATTGAGCGGCGGTGAGACCAGTATCTCTATGGGCGACAAGCCATGCTAGCGCGAGAGAATTAGCAAAAAATATGGCGGCCAAGATGGCGGTAGCACGACTTAAAAAGTTACCTGAACCGCGTGAGCCAAACACCGAACCTGATGCTCCCCCACCAAAAGCAGCTCCAGCATCGGCTCCCTTGCCGTGCTGTATCAAAACAAGTCCAATAATTGATAGTGCAACGACTATCTGGACAATAAGTAAAGTATTGTAAATCAACATAATTATAGTTTTTCTAAGTAGTAAAAAATTAGCCCGCTTTGCAAATTGCTAAGAAATCTTCAGCTTTTAATGATGCCCCACCAATTAAGCCACCATCAATATCTGCCATTCCTAGCAAATCATTTGCATTGCCTGCGTTCATGCTTCCGCCGTATAAAATTTGCACTTTGTCTGCAATATCAGCATCCACTTTAGCAATTTTCTCACGGATAAATTTATGTACGTCTTGCGCTTGTTCTGGCGTTGCGGTCATACCTGTACCAATTGCCCAGACTGGCTCATAAGCGATAACGGCATCAGCTAACGACGCAACCCCTTCTTGATCAAGTACTGCATCCAATTGACGAGCAACAACTTCTTCTGTAATGCCCTGCTCTCTTTCTTCTAGTGATTCGCCAAGACATAAAATAGGGGTCATTCCTGCATTTCTTGCGGCGGCGTATTTATTTGCGGTATCGGCATCTTGCTCACCGTAAATACTACGACGTTCAGAGTGACCTACAATCACGTACTGACAAGAAAAATCGTTCAACATAGCGGCTGAAATTTCACCCGTGTAAGCACCCGCTTCGTATTCAGAAATATTTTCAGCACCGAAACCAATGTCAGAATCGGCTAATTGCTCTGATACTAATGGAAGATAAATAGAAGGTGCGCAAACAACCGCTTTAGCATTTGCAACATCTGACATTCCAGCAGAAATGCCATCTAATAATATTTGAATGCTTTCTTTCGAACCATTCATTTTCCAGTTTCCGGCAACGAGTGTTTGACGCATAAAATTTACCCCTGATCTGTTGTTTTAGAAGAATGATCTCATTAATTTTGTATGATTCTCACACTCTTCGATAGACCTGAATCCGCGAGGTCTATCTCGCTTGTTAATGAATCCAGATTAAAGCTTGTAAATCAATCGCGGAAGCCTACAGTTTGTCGGCCTAGAATGCAATTTTTTTTGCTAGATTAAATAGATTTTTTGGCAGCCTTCAATGATTCAAAAAGTAGTTTACACTTTCCTCGCCTGTCATGGAGTTTATGCCCGTCATAATAACGGGTTTCTCCAACCTCCCGTATTCCGCTTAAGCTTCTTACGGATTGCAGAAGAGTCAACTCGAAAATTAAAGCGGGCTGATTTCTCAAGACAGTTCCGATCAATGTCATCACCCCCGACCCAATGTTGAAAAAATATGAGCACTAACGAACACCCATCAAATCAAAAACCAAATAATGAATATTGGAGACTAGGCGCAACCATCGTTTTTAGTCTATTAATATTATTGTCCTTTATCATCAGTCAGACCGTTGCCTTTACGCTTTACGCAGGGAGTCAGTTTGCCAAACACCCCTCAACGGATGAGGCGGCTTACTTTAACGCCCTCTTAAGTAATGGTGATGCGATCAGTATGGCTGAAATTCCCGCGGCCTTAATTGGCATTATGATGACCTTTCTTTTTATTATTTTACACCAGCGCCAAAGTATTGAGGACTATCTCCACTTGCATACCGTTGATAGCAAAACGCTGCTTAAATACTTAGGCATAATGATACTCATCATTTTTATCTTAAATAGTGTTGCTGCACTCGTTGGCCACCCCACGCCAAAAATTATTCTTGATATTTATCATAGCGCCAAACAACCTGCCCTACTCTGGTTTGCGCTTATTATCGCCGCTCCTTTCTTTGAAGAAATATTATTTCGTGGATTTTTATTTGAAGGGTTACGCCACTCATCCCTAGGGTTTATAGGCACCGCCATCCTCACCTCGGCATTATGGGCTGGCATCCATCTCCAATATGATCTCTATGAGTTAGTCATTATCTTTTTAGTTGGCTTGATTTTAGCCTATGCTAAAGCAAAAACAGACTCACTTTATATCCCGATTGCAATGCATTCTTTGATGAACTTTGCCGCAATAGTGGAAATTGAGCTAAACTTAGTCTAAAAGTACTCCTAATAAAACATTTTGGTTACCACCGTTAAAAG
>JAGLDQ010000164.1 GCA_023145535.1 Cocleimonas sp.
AGGAGTAACCAATACTTCAATCCACACCAAATAAATATAATTGAGAACATTATCAAATGAATTACAGTTTGCTCACTTCCACCAATCCGTCTGAAGTAAAATCTGATTGCCTCGTTATCCCTATTTTTGCCAATAAAAAACTATCCCATGCTGCGACACAACTCGATGCGGCAACCGATGGCATGATTAGTAAGTTTCTAAGCATTTCTGATTTTTCAGGTAATAATGACCAATCTCATCTGCTCTATGCTGACTCAAACACACAATGCTCACGCATTTTGCTCATCGGTTGTGGTGAAGAAAATAAATTTGATCAAAAAATAGCGTGTAGCGTTACTAAACAAGCCAGTAAAGAAATCGCCAAAACATCGGCCAAACATGCCACCCTTTTCTTATTAGACACCTTAGCAGAGCGCATTATTTGCGAGCAATCTATACGTCAAAGCCTATTAACCTTTGCAGATAGCGTCTATCGTTTTGATAAATATAAAAGTGAGAAGAAAAAATCTCCCAAGATCGAACATCTTTGCATGGCATTTACCACCGAGCCACCCTGCGATGTTGCCACTATGCTCAAACAAGGCGTAGCCATTGCTAAAGGTATGCACTTATCTCGTGACCTTGCCAATCAACCTGGCAATATCTGTACACCTAGCTATATCGCCGAAACGGCACAATCCTTAGGTCGTCAATACGACTCTGTTACAATCGAAGTGCTTGAAGAGCATGATATGGAAGCGCTTGGGATGGGATCATTTCTTTCTGTCAGCAAAGGAAGTGCACAACCAGGAAAGATGGTCATATTGCAATACAGCGGAGCCGATGCATCAAGCCGCCCGATTGGCTTGGTGGGCAAAGGCGTTACTTTTGACACAGGTGGCATATCGCTCAAACCTGGCGCCAATATGGATGAAATGAAATTTGATATGTGCGGCGCAGCCAGTGTCATGGGCGCATTCAACGCCTGTGTAGAAATGCAACTACCCATCAATGTCGTCGCCGTCCTTGCCACCGCCGAAAATATGCCCAGTAGTCAAGCCACGAAACCTGGCGACATCGTCACCTCCATGTCAGGAAAAACCATTGAAGTACTCAATACAGATGCAGAAGGCAGACTTGTTCTTTGTGATGCACTCACCTATATTGGACGCTATGATCCAGCCGTTGTTATCGACACCGCCACGCTAACAGGTGCTTGTATTGTTGCACTAGGCCACCATATCTGCGCGGTACTCTCCAATGATGACGGACTCGCCAAAGACCTCATAGAAGCGGGTAATGACATTAACGATAAAACGTGGCAACTGCCAATGGACGATGATTATAGCAAACAACTAAAAAGCGCCTTCGCAGACTTAGGCAATATAGGCAGCGGCGGTGCAGGCACTATCACTGCCGCCTGCTTCTTAGGTAAATTTACCGAAGCGTACCAGTGGGCGCATATCGATATTGCAGGCACCGCATGGAAAGGCAAAGATGCAACAGGTCGCCCCGTACCGTTACTCTCGCAATACCTCATTAACAAGGCATACTCCTAAGTTCATGACCGAAATCAACTTCTATGCTGGTAAAAACAACACACTACGCGGCCGACTATTATTAGCCTGTCACCTAGTGGATAAAGCCCGCCAACACAACCTCCATATTCATATTCACACCGATGGCTACAACACCACGAAGCAAATGGATGAAATACTTTGGACATGGAATGAAACCAGTTTTATCCCGCACATTAGTGATATTTCAACGGAACTCAACGATGCGGTTAAAGAACCCGTCACCATTAGCAGTCATTACCAACCAACAAAGCACTGTGACTACTTAATAAATCTTTCAAATCAACCCCCTGAGTTCTTCTCGCGCTATCTAAAAATGGCGGAAATTATTGATCAAACTGAAACAATATTAACCGCTGGTCGCGAACGTTACTCATTTTATAAAAACAGGGGGTATACTTTAAATTACTATCAGCTATAGAGTAGTTTACCCCCGATTATGTCTAGCCCCGATAACAACACACTCATACCCGTCGTCTCCGATCTCATGATTCCTGGCGATCCTCGTTTAAAAAAAGAAGCGTACGAAAAGCTATCTGACGAATCAGCTTATGCGGATAATCTAAACCTACGAATAAATGAATTAGAAGACGCAATAGGTCAAAACGATTCAACCTCCCTTGCCCGTGCTTATGCCATTCGTGAAGAAGCGAGTCGTAAATCTGCAAAAACTGATTATTCTAAAATCGAATCAGATGATCAGGAAGAAAAAGAATCTTAATCAGGCATTGTTCTTCATCAAAAAAATCCCCCGCTCAAATATACGAGCCTATCTAAAGTACAAACTAGAATACTTCCTTTCTAAACTGCCTGTGCGGCAGTGAACAGCTAACCAGCCGCCAACGGCTATTGCGGGTATTTCTAAGCTACCTGTGCGGCAGT
>JAGLDQ010000165.1 GCA_023145535.1 Cocleimonas sp.
CAGGGTTATCATTGTGGTAAACCATTCCCTATGAGCAATATTTATTCCCATAATACGATTGATAAAAATAAAAAAATGGCACTTGATGAAATGCAAGCCGTTACACTTTAGTCAAAATCCTAGGTTAAGGAACGTGTATGAAACAACTTCTCGATTTCTAATTGGCCTTTTTGCTCTAGATAAAATGATCTTACTCATTACGTAGAATAACTCGATGCCTCATGAGATCCTCCCATTGAAAGAAAAAACACTGCGTTATAAAGTCGAGAAGTGATTCCGTACACGTTCCTAAGTTATAGGTATTGTTAAATTTTCAGTTGACAAAAAACTATCCTACAAAGGCATTTAAATAGGCAAAATTTTTACTTTTGTAAGATGACTTTCCCTCCCTTGAAAGTAAAAGTAAAGGGTTTACTTAAATGACTAGTTGTCACTAAAGCTGCATTCTATCGTCATTTTCGCCCTATAAAGCCACCCATCATTATTATTAATTAACCTATCTAGCAAGTTTTTCCCCTTGCGTTATTTCTATGACATCTTGTTGTCATGGACATAACAAAAAGGAGAAATACAATGAAGTCGCTAGCAAAAAACCTAAGTAGCATTATTATCATTTCAATGTTGCTATCTACACATCTATCGGCAGCACAGTTACCTTGGAGTAATAAGGTTTATAGTCACTTCTCAGATCAAGAGCCGCTCTCATCGTTGTTAGAAACACTAGCAGCAGCACAAAATACTCAAGTCACTATTAGCAAAAGAATAGATGATGTTGTTAGTGTCCACTTCAAAAAGAAAACGGCAAAAAAAATCTTTGAAGAATTGGTTAAAGCGCACGGTTTGATTTGGTATTACGATGGCGGAGTGCTTTATATTTCTAAAAAAGAGGAGACACAGACAGGCTCTATCAATCTGAAATATCACACCACGAAAGAGTTTGCACAATCACTGCGTCAGTTAGGTATTTTGGATGATCATTTTTATTGGGTGGAGTCAGAGCACGATAATACGGTTTACTTCAAAGGGCCCGAGCAATTTGTTAGTACCGTGCTAAAAATGTCAAAAGTATTAGAGAAGAAACCCGTAAAGCCACGTATCTATAAATGGGTCGATAAAAATGGTGTACCAAACTTTAGTTCTAAGATGCCAGGTCATTTTAATAGAAGCAAAAATTTGAATGTGATCGATGTCGACAAAGGCGTATCGGTGGTTGGAAACTCTAATTTTAAGCAACGTTGGAAAGGTAATAAATTAGAGTAATATTAATTATTTATATGCTTATTACTCGGCGTTTATAGATGCCTTCCGTCTGGAAATATCATCCATCAATTAACATGCCCTTATAATAAAATTTCAAAAGGATATATAAAAGATGGCAACTAAAAACAGACGCTACTCTCTACGTGTTTTATCAGGAGAAAATGTAGGAGCGCAAATAACACTTGAGCCGCGAGCTCCTATTGTCGTTGGAAAATCGGCCGCTTGTAATGTCATTTTCAATAATGAAGATGTTGCGGATAGACATGTTAAGTTAGTGCTGTCAGAAGGTAAAGTTCGTTTGCGTCCTTTGGCTCAACCTGTGTATGTGGAAGGCAAAGACATAGGTTTACATGATGCAACTTTGTTGCCATACCAGTTAGTTACTATTGGAAAAGTTGGTTTTGCTATTGGTGATGGCACCGGAAAATGGCCTAGAGTAGATTCTCAAGGCAAGAAACAATACCTTGGCCTAGAAAATGCTTCTAGTAAAAATCCAGAAGCATCAGGTGCTTGGAAAAAATGGCTTTTTTGGCTTGGTCTTGTCATTTTAATATTGGCAAACCTACATTATTTTAGTCGTGATGAAGGAGGTATTTTTAGTGTGTTTGGCTTAAAAGATACGGTCGAACAACAAGTTTACAGTGCAATAGGTGATGTTGATTTGTCAGGTATTACTGTCTCTAAAACACCCTCAGGACGTATAAAGGTCGTGGGTTACGTGGCGACAAATGAGGAGAAACAACGTCTGATTCGTCGTATTTTAAAAGTTGAAGGCGATGTGTCTCATCATATTTTGGTTAATTCCAATATTGAGAATAATGCGTTACTGATCGCTCAAACATTAGGTGAGGAGCAACTGCATTTTTCTTCTAAAGGTGATGGTATTTTGATTGCGGCTGGTTATACGCAGAGTCAAGCTAACTGGAGAAGGTTAAAAAGCAATATTCTTGAGGATGTTGAAGGTATAGAGTCAATAAACAATGTGGAAATTAAGCCTATTTTGGAGCTGTTAAAAGAAGAAACGCAAGCGCAAGGCTTAGCAGAAAAGATAAGTATCCATCAGGAAGGTAAGAAATTTATGGTTTCTGGTGACCCTACTCAAGATCAAGTGAGGCAGTGGCATAAATCGCTTAATAGAATAATAAAACCAGTTGATGGTTATTGGCAGGTCGTGGAAAATTTTAGTCCATCCAGTAATGCAAAAGAGTACAAGCTTTCGCTAAGAAGTGTCAGCATTGGAGATGTACCGTTTATCGTATCAAAAGATGGTAAAAAGTACTTAGAAGGCGCACATTTAGGTGAAGGCTATTATATTAAGAAGATCATGGCAGACCAGGTTCTGCTTAAACACGATGGTACAGAGATACCAGTCTATTTTGGAAAAAAAGGTGATTCAAAGTGATGCTAGATATTGAGAGAGATCTAAAAAATGATACAACGGGCGAATATAAAAACGGTGTACTGGTTAAATTAAGAAGTACAAGTAGTGAGGTTCGAAACGAGCTAGGACAAGGTCTAGTACCTGATGAGTATGAAAAACTAAGCAAGTTATTACAGGCTTTAGATGCCAGTATAAAGATTGTTGAACAGTATTAGTTAATAAAATTTTTATAGTGACGCACTATTATTTAACGAGCTGAAAGGCTTTCTTTTTTAAATTCCTTGCGTTAATACTTTTAAGTATTAGGAATTATTTATCATTGTAACTTTAAGGAGATCATACAATGGCAGACGTAGGTGGAGTAGCAGCAGGCGGAGCAACAACAGGTGGAGCAACAGCAGGTGGAGGACTAGAGGCTCAAAGAGGAGTGTTGCTTGATGCTCAGAATAAAACTCAAGATGGCTTTCTAGATTATCAGGGAGCTCAAGTAGACTCTCAGGCTAAGTTTTTAATGGCGTCCTCTGCTAATAAGATGCAAGCATCTATTGCTCAAGCAATGGCTACCTTTGCTAATCAGCAGGCTCAAGCCGCAGCTAGAGCTTAGTAGCTAGTTTAGAAGGGCGTTATTTTTAGCCCTTCTTCAAGGCGTATTTCATGGATTTGTATTTTAATAATCAATTATTCGATTTTTTAATGCAATATTCATGGGGTGCGTCATTGTAAATGAGATTACCAGTTAAATTAAAATAAAGAGAATTGAAATATGAAGATTGATAGTGATGTAATCCAGTTATTGTCTCAAATTGGCTATCTTTCCTGCTTAAAAGGGAATGTAACAGATGGGCAAATGATTATGGATAGCGTAGAAATAAATAGTGATAGTAATCCTGCGGCAATGATCGGTGTTGCTATATCGCGAATATATGCAGGTCAATATCCTGAAGCAGCGAGTGCATTAAAAAAAGTACTCAAGACTGAGCCTGATAACATGACCGCAAAGACCTTTTTAGGGATTGCACTTAGTGAATCAGGTGACTCAGAGGAAGCTTTTTCTTTATTTAAAGAGGTTGTTTCTAGTGGGAATTCAGATAATAGGGCAGTTGCCAGTTTCTACTTAGCTGAAATGGATGTGGCTGAAATAAAATAAATGATTTTCTACAGGTATTGATTATTTATTGATAAATAAAATTTTAATATTGGAGTAATAAAAAATGATGGAAAACATGGTACCAGTAAATCTTGTACATGGAAGTACTCCACAAACAAATCAACCACAATACCCAGTACAAAAGCCTGAAGAACAAGATATATTAAAATTTAAATTAGAATTGGAAGCAGGAGGAAAAACGCCTCCTATCTTTGAAGTAACGAATAAGGCCGCTAATATAAAAGAGGCAGATAACACCGTTTTTGGGCTTATTAAAAATGTAGATGGTAATTATCATCATATTTTGACCAGTATGAGCGATTTAGCGAGAGAAGAAAAAAACCTAAAGCTTAAAAGTCTATCCGTATCGCGTGCTGAATCTGAAGCAGTAAGAACACAGTCTGCAGGTGATATTAAAGGGAATGAGTTTGTGCGTACACCTGGGGATGAGCAAAGTGAGCATAGAGCGTTATACAAAGAGTTACTTGCTAATCAAGAAGCAAATCAATCAACAGCACTTCAGATGATGAGACGCATTACCAATAGAACGATTGGTATGCAAATGTTTATGACTAATCTAAAAATTATAGGCGCGGGTGTTACTCAGGTGAGTCAAGGGTTTAAAACATTATTCCGCTCCTCTGGATAATAAGTGAAGATAAGAGCATTTTATCCCTAATGGCACAGTATGCCGTTTAAGGGGTCATCTATGGCAGTGGTCGGGAAAAATAACGCTTTGTGTTTAAATTATGTATTAATACCCACTAATAATTAGTCAAAACGGGTTGAAAAAATGAAAAACTATAAATTTAGTATTAGGCGCTTAAGATTAATTTCAGTACTGGTCTTAGGGCTTGTTTTATCAGGCTGTCAAATGGAGTTGTACAGCAGTTTATCTGAAGATGATGTTAATAATATGCTATCCATTATGCTGAGTAATGGGATATCTTCAGAGAAAATAAAAGATAAAAAAAGTAAGGCATATGCCTTAATGATTGATGAAAATAAAATACCCAAAGCGATAGAGCTATTAAAAGAGCATGGCTACCCTAGAGAGAAAGTAACGGGTGTAGAGGAGCTCTTTAAGAAAGAAGGGCTTGTTTCCTCCCCAATGGAAGAACGTGTTCGCTATATTTATGCCCTTTCACAGAGTGTGCAAGAAACGTTATCGCAAATAGATGGCGTATTGACCGCAAGGGTTCATATCGTTATGCCAGAAAACAATCCTTTCATTGATACTATTAAGCCTTCGTCAGCCTCTGTTTTTATTAAATATCATCCGTCATCGGATATTAAAAATATTAAATCAAAAATAAAACTAATCGTTGAAAAGAGTATTGAAGGGCTCAGTTATGAAAAAGTGTCGGTTGTAATGCTGCCAGCACAGCTTTCCTATACACGTCGGTAAAAGAGCATCTAGTGCTATATCCTTTAAGTTCATTTCTTTAAAGAAGGTTGACCATAGTTAGATACTATAAGCCTTATTCTTAATTTTTCGTGTAAATATATTGTAATATTGGAAGCCGAATTTAGAGGATGCAACACTAGGTTGATAAAATTACATAAATAAAAATAAAATATGAACAATAATGATCAAACTGACAAAGAGGGCTTGCCTTATCCTGTATGGGAGTTTAACTACAAACCTGAACGTTATATTCATAAAAGCTGGCTTCATGCGTTACCTAATGGTGAGTTAATTGATAAATTAATGGGAGAAGGGCGTGATACTGAGCGTTTGTCTAATTATCTTGTATCCCAGCTTGGTTTTGATGGAAAGTTCTTTTTTGATTTTTCGAATACCTCATCACAAGTTGCATTATGGTCAGCCAGTGAGCTAAAAAGACTGGTTATGTACACAGGGCTTTGTTGCCATTATAAAGATATTCAACGTCTTATTATTAGAGATAAAGTGCTAGAGGTACGCAATTATTTAGGTGATGAAATGTATGCTTTTGCACTGAAGCGTGCGGCATCTTTTATGGATTTTCAGCCTGAAATTTTGGATTTTTCTGATAAAGTCCATCTTAATAATCGTGTGATTATTTCAGGGCTTGTTTGTTTGCATAGTTACATGCGTCGTTTTCCAACCGCCTTTATGAAGCGTGTCATTATCAAATTACCCCGTGAATGGTTTGAGCATATGGTTAAATATACTCCTCAGATGACGAAACATGAAGGGAGAAAATTGGGGTGTATACAAGTAATAGAAAAGGCAATAATTGAAGTTAAGCGTGATGCTAAAGTATCTAATCAAGAGGCCGCTAGCAAATTGACGGGTAATAAAGTTTCAAATAAAGATCCGCAAAATAAGGCTTAATATTTATGTCCAATTTTATCAAAATAAAATCACTTGAAACAGACCTGAAATCAGGTGAACGAATAATAAAAGCTCATGATTATGCCTATTTTATTCAGTCAAAGCAGATAGAGAAAGAAGCGAAAGAAAGCAAAAAACAAGCTGAATTAGTTGCGACAGAAGCATTACTTAAAGCCGTTAAAAGTGGTATTGCTCAAGGAGAAGAAGAGTCAAGAAAGCAACTCGCAGAGCAAATGTTAAAAGCCTCATCGGATACGTTAGAGCAGTTGGAAAAAGTAGAAAAAGACTTATTGGATGTTGTTACTAATGCGGTGCGAAAAATTATTGAAGATTATGATGATGATAAATTAGCACTATCAATGGTAAGAAATGGCTTGAAACTTGTTTGCAAAAGTCAGCGTGTTATCGTACGCGTTCATCCTAAACAAATAGATAAGTTAATGCAGGGACTGATGAGCCTGAATCATAATATTGATTTTTTAGAAATGATGCCTGATGATACGTTATCGAGTACTGATTGTGTGCTGGAGTCGGATATAGGAATTGTGAGAGCGAGTCTTAGCGAGCAGTTACAGCATATTGAAAACTCTATAAAAACAGCGATTCCTAGTTAGAGCCATGCATTTTTGCTAAAATATCACTAAATTATCCCGATGAATTAGCTCTTTTTCTCCACGATAGCCAAGTATTCTGGCAAAATCTGCACTGCTAACACCACAAATCTTATCAATATCCCCTTTAGGATAATTCACTAATCCGCTAGCAATGATTGTACCATTGCAGTCAAGGCAGTTGATTACATCACCCCGACTAAATGAGCCTTCCGCTTTTGTCACACCAATTGACAGTAAACTTTTACCATTATTTAAAATAGCATCTGTAGCCCCTTGGTCTAACCAAAGTTTTCCGCATGGATTAAGATGTCCTGCAATCCACTGCTTTCTTGCAGCTAATTGCGTATTATCAGGAATGAGCAGAGTGCCGATATTCTCACCTTGTTGCAGGCGATTAAGTACATTTTTTTCTCTTCCAGAAACAATAATAGTTGCACAACCTGAGCGTGCAGCACGTTGTGCGGCAATTACTTTAGTTGCCATACCGCCAGTACCTATATTAGTACCTGCAGAACCTGCAAAACTTACAAACTCAGGATCCGTTGCAGAGCCTTCGGAAATTAACTCAGCATCATCATGGTGGCGTGGATCTTTGGTATAAAGCCCTTTTTGATCGGTTAAAATAACTAATAAATCAGCTTCAATGAGGTTAGAGACCAGTGCGGCCAAGGTATCATTATCCCCTAGGCGAATCTCATCCATAGCCACCGTATCATTTTCATTGACAATAGGAAGCGTATTAAGTGATAGCAAGGTACGCAGTGTATTCCGCACGTTTAAATAACGGCGACGATTGCTAATATCATCGTGGGTTAGCAGTATTTGCGCGGCCTGTATTTCATACTGCTGAAATTGACGTTCATAGGCTTCAATAAGCCCTGTTTGTCCGATAGCCGCTGCGGCTTGTAATTCAGGTAACCCCGCAGGGCGTGTTGTCCAGCCCATACGGCTCATGCCTTCCGCAATCGAGCCAGATGAAACTAATACTAGTTCAATACCTTGTTGGCGTAATTCTGCAATTTGTTTCGCCCAATCACTGATTGCAGCATAGTCTAGACCTTTGCCATCTTGGGTGAGTAAAGCACTGCCTATTTTGACAATCCAGCGTTTACTTTTTTGTATGTATTTTGAGCGATTCATTGCAAGATAAATTAAAGGTAAATAATAAAAAACAAATGACCATAGAACAGACAGAACACAGGGAAAATTAGCTTTTTCATTTTTGTGTGTTCTGAGTGTTCCGTGGTTTAATCTCTTTTGTCGGTGATTATCATGTTATAAACCTTAATCACCCGCCGCATAAGCAACATCATCTAAATACTGCATGATCTTATTCGCAAGTTCCTGCGCCCCCATACCGGTTGCCGCAGAAATTTGAAACACAGGATGAGTCCACTGCAAGCGTTCAATAATAGCATCGCACACGGTTTGTACTTCGTTAGGAGGCAATAAGTCGATTTTATTAATCACCAGCCAGCGTTCACGATCTTTTAACTCATCACTGTATTTTTCTAGTTCTTTTTCAAGTATCCGCACGGACTCAACTGGATCAGCTTGATCCATCGGAGCAATATCCACTAAATGCAGCAATAAACTCGTCCGTGAGAGATGTTTCAGAAACTGAATGCCAAGACCTGCCCCTTCCGCTGCTCCCTCGATTAAGCCAGGAATATCTGCAATAACAAAACTTTGGTTAACATTAATACGCACAACGCCAAGGTTGGGATAGAGTGTGGTAAAGGGATAGTCTGCCACTCTAGGCCTTGCGGATGAGAGATTGGTAATCAGGCTAGACTTTCCTGCATTGGGTAGACCTAATAAACCAACATCAGCCAGCACTTTCATTTCAAGTCGAATGCTGCGTAAATCACCTTCCGAGCCTGGTTTTGATTGACGTGGAGCGCGATTAGTGGAGCTTTTATAGCGCAAATTACCCAGCCCATGAAAACCGCCTTGAGCAACTTTGGCTTGTTGACCGTCTTTAGTCAAGTCACCGATAATCTCATTGGTGGTTTCATCGTAAATAATGGTTCCAATAGGCACAGGAACAACAATATCATCCCCTTTTCTACCCGTCATATTACGACTCGCACCATTTTCACCGCGTGCGGCCTCATAAAAGCGCCGATGGCGAAAGTCAGATAGCGTGCTTAGACTTTTATCTGCGGCTAAAAATACACTCCCTCCATCACCGCCATCACCGCCATCAGGGCCACCGAATTCAACGTATTTTTCACGGCGAAAGCTAATGCAACCATTACCGCCATCACCCGCTTTTACATTGATGACCGCTTCATCGACAAATTTCATTTAGTCTCTTCACCACCGCAAGATCCACCGCCACAACAGCCGTCAGATTCTTTATTAGATGCTTCTTCGTGAGAACCACAACCACCCGCTGCATGTACATGACCATGCGCTAGTTCTTCTGCCGTCGCATCACGTATATCAAGCATTTCAACATCAAAATTTAATGTTTGGCCTGCGAGTGGATGATTGGCATCAATTTTTATATTATCGCCATCAACCGCCGCAATCGTGATGACTTCAACCCCTGCATCTGTTTGTGCCTGAAACTGTGCGCCCGCTACTAACTGATCATCAGGAACGCCTTCAAACATTTCGCGTGACACATCTTGAGTTAACTCATCATTGCGCTCACCATAGGCTTCCGCTGCCTCAACTGTAATAGAGAATGAATCGCCAATGCTTTTGCCTTCTAGTTGTTTTTCAAACCCTGGAATCATGCCGCCAACCCCATGAATAAATGCCATAGGATTTTCTTTATCGGCCTGATCGACTACTTGACCATCAACCGTTAGGGTGTAGGCAACAGAAGCAACTTGGTTTTTTGTAAGACTCATAGGGACTCGCTCTATTATTTTAAAAGCCCTCAATTCTGACATATTTAAGAGCTTACGGCTAATAGGAATTGAGATATGATATTGGAATGCTAACACTTCATTCAAGTAATCACTTAGAAAATCTGAGTCAACAATTTGCTGAACTTGTCTCTACACCACTCAATAATGTTTTTGCAGAAGAGCAAATCGTGGTGCAAAACGCAGGAATGGGACGTTGGTTATCAATGCAAATGGCGCAACAGTTAGGGATAAGCGCTAATTATCAATATTTTTTCCCCGCTGAATATATGTGGGAAATGTTACGTAAAGTCGTGGCTGATATACCCCAGCATGATCCCAGTCAACCCGATGTGCTACGTTGGCGATTATTTACGAGCTTTCTTACTCAAATAGACGATTACCCTGAATTAGCGCATTATGTGACCAACGAGGTGGCAGCATGGGATTTAGCGGATGCGGTTGCACCTGTATTAGATCAATATTTATTCTATCGACCGGAGTGGATAACACAATGGGAAGCTGGGGAGTTTGCCAAAGATGATTGGCAAGCAAGACTTTGGCAACAGATGGTCATGGATGAGGCGGGTCAAAACCGCGATATTAATCACTGGCTTGATCTACAAGATAATTTCATTCAACACTTTGCTGAAAAACATAAAGATAAGTCACTTGGCGAGTTTCCACAGCGGGTTTCTTTTTTCTCCGTCCCCGCTTTATCACCAGGTTATATTCGTTTATTAGCAGAACTAGCCACAAAAATAGACGTGCATTTATTTGTGATTAACCCCTGCCATGAATATTGGGGCGATATTGAATCACGTAAGCGTCAGTCAAAGCGCCCCTTAGATGAGCAAGCGTATTTTGATATAGGCAATGGCTTACTCGCCTCACTAGGCAAGCAAGGGCGGGATTATATTGACCAGCTACAAGACTTAGGCGCGGAAGATCAGGAGCACTGGGCTGAACCACAACGTGATAGCTTATTACACTGTTTGCAATCAGATGTGTTGAACTTGCAACAAACAGGCGTTGATTTAGATGAGCAAACATCAATCCAATTCCACGCTTGCCATACTCCAATGCGTGAAGTGGAAGTGCTACATGATCAAATTTTGTCAGCATTAGAAGCATCGGATGGGTTAACCCCTACTGATATTATTGTGATGACCCCTGCAATTGATAACTATGCGCCTTATATTGAGGCGGTTTTTAGCACGGCGGAGCAGGCCTTGCCCTTTAGTATTGCAGATAGCAGTTCAGCCAGTAAAAAGCCAGCCGTAGAAGTCTTTCTTAAATTACTCGACTTGCCAGAGCAACGCTTTACCATTGAGGCGGTCTTTGAATTACTTGAATACATCGAAGTACGTGAGAAATTTAATCTCGATGAGCAACAGATAGTGCAGTGCCGAGAATGGGCAAAAGCAACTAATATTCGCTGGGGCGTGAGTCGCAAAATGCGAGTGACAACTGGTCTGCCTGATACCGATGAGCATAGCTGGAAGTATGGTTTAGATCGAATGTTATTAGGCTATATGATGCC